>NZ_JBWKMK010000049.1:0-46618 GCF_056431365.1 Acinetobacter seohaensis | reverse complement strand
CTGTTTTAGAAGCAGGAATATCAATGCAAAAGCACTGAATAATTTTTTTAATCTTATAGTGACTTAATTTACTGTTTTCTATCATGATTCTAGACTAACATATCTATTCTGCTAGTCTAGAGCCTTAGGTATTACTCCTGTTATACCTTTCAGCGTCCTGCCGTTATATTATTTATTATTGTTATTCTTGCTTTTAGAAACATCCTGTTTCTGTATGTGTTAAATATAAAATGAAAGCTGATCTTTGCCTAGCGTCAATTTTCTGCAGTGCATGTAAGCTAAAACGTACAACGATATATCGGTAAAATATAGATCAATAAACTGGATTTATTTAATTTTAAGTATTTGATTATATTTAATAATTATCTTATTCAATAAAAAATCTCCCAAATTCATTTTCTTGTACTTGGGAGATTTGAACAGCAGAAAGATGCAGTAAGTATGCAAATTGATTACATCAACTTAATACCTTGTTGTCCTGCTGGGGTCACTCTAAAGATTTCAACTTCAAAGGTAATATTTTTACCCGCTAAAGGGTGGTTAAAGTCTACTTCAGTCACATCATCGTTGACAGATTTCACCACGCCATAGAGGCTTTGTTTGGCTTTATCTTCAAATTCAATCATGTGTCCTTCAACTGGATGTTGCTCAAATTTAACCGTATCAAAAGTTTGTACGTTTTCAGGATTCCATGGACCAAATGCTTCTTCAGGTGGAAGACTCACGGTACGACGGTCACCTGCACGTAAACCAAATAATGACTTTTCAAAACCAGGTAATAGGCTGCCATCGCCCATGACCAAACTTACAGGTTCAGCGCGGCTACGGGTGTTGTCAATTTCTACACCATTTTCAATGGCGACAGAAAAGTGCAATTCGACTTTTGAGCCATCTTCAATACGAGTTTCATCATTTGGATTAATAATTTCAGTCATGTTGCGCCTGCGCTCGTTCAATTCGGTGCTTTTCTAGGAAAAACGTATCAATTAACAGCAGAATGGTGCCAAGTGTGATGGCACTGTCTGCAATATTAAAGGCAGGGAAGTGGCTGTTGTTGTAGTACACGTGAATAAAATCGACCACGTAGCCAAGACTGACCCGATCAATTAAATTCCCAATCGCACCGCCTAAAATCAAGGCAATCGCCAAAGGCAGTACGATGACATTTTTTGGCATACGCATTAGCCAAAATACAAAAATTACAGACACTAAACCTGCCAGTGAGGTAAAGAAATAACGTTGCCATCCACCTGCATCGGACAAGAAACTAAAGGCAGCACCATAGTTATGCAGTAAAGTCCAATTCAAAAAGGGCAATACAGGCACTGGATCTGCGTAATTCAGATGCGATACTGCAATCCATTTGGTCCATTGGTCGAGAATAATCGCGACAATGGACAAGCCCACCCACCATAAATTATGTGGATAGAACTGGAATAAGCCCTTTTTGTGTTGTGGATTAGGCATATTTTCTCTCTTCGCCTTGACCTGTTGGAAGGTTGATAATACAACGTGAGCACAAACCTGGATGTGCAGAATGTGTATTCACATCAGGGAGTACATGCCAGCAACGTACGCATTTTTCGCCATCTGCTGCAGAAACTTTCACGTTCAAGCCATCTAAATCAGAGGCTTCGCCTTGTGCAGCATCAAAGCTATTCACAATCACTTGTGAAGTAATCAGAACAAAACGCAGCTCATCGCCTAGTTTATCCAATACGGCTTTGAGTTCGTCATTCGCCCAAAGCTCAACTTTAGCAGACAGGTTGGAACCAACGGTTTTGGCAGTACGTGCAGCTTCAATGAATTTATTGACGGCAGATTTAACTGCAATTAGGGTTTGCCATTCCGCTTCTGCCAAGATGTTGGCTTCAGAAGCCACTGGAATGTCATACCATTCTGCAGTGAACACGTATTTTTCTGATTGCTCAGGAATTAGCGGCCATGCTTCTTGTGCAGTAAAGCTTAAGATTGGTGCCATCCAGCGAACGAAAGCCTGAACCAAGTGATACAAAGCGGTTTGTGCAGAATGACGTGCTTGAGAATCAGCCTTGGTGGTGTATTGACGGTCTTTGATGATGTCTAAATAGAATCCACCCAAGTCATTGATACAGAAATTCGTCAAAGCATTGGTCACGACATGGAAATTCATATCTTCATAAGCTTGTTGAATGGTTTTCTGTACATCAGCTGCACGTTGTAAGATGTATTGATCCAGTGCAATCAACTGATCTACAGGCAGTGCATTTGTAGCGGGTTTGAAGCCATTTAAGTTGGCCAACAAGAAACGCAAGGTGTTACGGATACGACGATAACCGTCAGAGGCACGGCTAAAGATTTCCTTACCTGCGGTCATTTCATAGCGATAATCCGCCGATGCAATCCAGAAGCGTAGGCCGTCTGCACCCATGTCTTTAATAATGTCTTGTGGGGTAATAATGTTACCCAACGATTTCGACATTTTGCGACCTTTTTCATCCACCACAAAGCCGTGTGTTAACAAGCCTTTATATGGTGCGCGTTCATTGATTGCAATCGAGGTGAGTAATGAAGATTGGAACCAACCACGGTGTTGGTCTGAACCTTCAAGATATAAATCGGCTGGGTCTTGCAACTCTTCACGCTCACGTAGTACGGCGTAGTGGGTCGTGCCTGAGTCGAACCATACGTCTAATGTATCGCGTACTGCATTGTAGTGCTCGGCATCATCACCAATGAAGTCTTTGGCTTCACGGTTGTACCAGCCATCAATCCCTTCTTGCTCGATCAGTTTTGCAACGTCTTCAATCAATTCAGGTGTACGAGGGTGTAATTCGTTGGTGTCTTTGTGTACGAAGAATGGAATTGGCACACCCCAAGTACGTTGACGTGAAATACACCAGTCTGGACGGCCTTCAATCATGGCTTGAATACGGTTTTTACCCCAATCTGGCACGAAGCTGATCTCATTTTCGATCGCATTCAATGCACCTTGACGTAAACCTTGGTTATCCATGCTGATAAACCATTGTGGTGTCGCACGGAAAATAATTGGAGTTTTATGACGCCAGCAGTGTGGGTAGCTGTGTTTGATTGGGTGATGTGCCCACAGCTTATTGCTTTCTGCCAAAGCCGCAATAATTTGTGGGTTGGCTTTGTAAATGTGCTCGCCTGCAAAAATTGGTGCGGTTGGTAAATAAACACCATTGCCACCAACCGGATTATCGACTTTTAGGTTGTATTGTAAACCGACTTTATAGTCGTCCACACCGTGACCAGGTGCGGTATGTACTGCACCGGTACCGCTGGCAGCGGTGACGTGTTCACCTAAAATGACAGGTACTTGACGGTCTTGAATTAGTGGGTGTTGCAAGATCAGGTTTTCAAGTTTGTCACCAGTAAAGTCTGCCAACACTTCATAGCTGTTAAAGCCATAGCGTTCAGTTGCTGACAGTACCAATTCTTTGGCCAAAATAAAGTTTTGTGGTGCTTTTTCATCGGCACGTGCCTTCACCAATTGGTATTCAATTTCGGCATGTAATGCAACGGCTTGGTTCGCAGGTAAAGTCCACGGTGTAGTCGTCCAAATGACGATGTCAGTGGCATCATTCACTTGCACATCCAAACGTGCAGATAAATCGGCTAAATCGACCACAGCAAAACCGACATCAATTGCATCGGATTTTTTATCTTCATATTCAACTTCGGCTTCTGCCAATGCAGAACCACAGTCCAAACACCAGTTCACAGGTTTAAGACCCGGTTCAATATGACCTGCTTTGGCAATTGCACCCAATGAACGCACGATATCGGCTTCTTGCTTGAAGTTCATGGTGAGGTAAGGATTGTCCCAATCACCAAATACACCCATACGCACGAAGTCTTTTTTCTGTAATTCGACTTGGGTGTAAGCATATTCGCGACAGGATTTACGGAAAGTCGAAGCATCGACTTTTACACCCACCTTACCCACTTTTTCTTCTACTTTAAGTTCAATTGGTAAACCGTGACAGTCCCAACCCGGAACGTAGGGTGCGTCAAAACCATCCATGACACGGCTTTTAATAATAATGTCTTTCAGGACTTTATTGACCGCGTGACCCAAGTGAATTTGACCATTGGCATACGGAGGGCCATCGTGAAGCACATATTTTTTCTTGCCAATACGCGATGCACGAATCTGCTGATAAATGTTGTCGGCATACCACTCTTCTAACCATTTCGCTTCACGTACTGCGAGATTTGCTTTCATTGCAAATTCAGTACCTGGGAGGTTTAGCGTGGCTTTATAATCCACTGCATTTTCAGGAGTTTGCTTATCGCTCATGCAAGTTGTCTTCCAGTTGAATCAGCCCATGGACTGACGCGTTTTACATTAAATATTTAGGGTAAATTAAAAAGGGAAATTTGGATGATCTTGTCGAAATTCAAGAAGTTTTTCAACATCATCATCAATTCCCGCTTTGAGTGCTTCAAGCGAAGGGTAATTTTTTTCGCCATGTAAATAGTTTAAAAATGTGACCCGCATTAATAAGCCATACAGATTAGCAGAAACATTGGGGAAATGTACTTCTAATCGCCATTCGGGCTGTACTTGTTGGATGGCTGGGCGCGTACCCACATGTCCTGCACCAAACAGACTGTTCGGGCTGTAGCCTGCAACACCCGTTTTATCGGGATGATCATGTTTGACTTTTTCACTTAAAGCGGTGGTTTCACACACCACTTCAACGCCATAAATGCCATTTAAGCAGGGTTTATGGCGGTTTAAGCGCACATTAATGGTTGGAAAATCTAGGGTACGACCAATTTGATCGCCATATTGGACGCGCCCTGTAATGCTATATGGGCGTCCAAGCAGTTTGGCTGCCAGTGCCAAATCGCCTGCTTGTAAAGTTTGACGAATACGGGTTGAGCTAACACGCTCACCATTTAGTTCAATGGTGTTTAAATTGGTGACCTGAAAGCCATAGTTGCGCAAAAACTCGCTATTGCCTTGGCGGTTTTTACCAAAATGGAAGTCATCACCCAAGACCAAATGCGAGGCATTCAGGGTATCTTTTAAAAGTTTTGCAAAGGCTTCGGCGCTTAAACTGCGGAAATGATTGTCAAATTTCGCTACTGCAATGTAGTCGATGCCCAATTCAGTCAGATATTCGACTTTTTCCCGCAAAGAACTGATACGTGGCGGGGCATCATAACCTTTAAAAAATTCCAGTGGTTGTGGTTCAAATAGCATCACCACCGTTTTTAGTTGTTGTGCGGCAGCCACTGCTTTGAGTTGTTGAATCATCGCCTGATGACCGACATGCACGCCATCAAAATTGCCAATGGTCACGGCAGTTTGAGCTAAGTCGGTGGTAGAAGATAAAGCATTCAGGCGGAGCAGCTGCATGGTCGAATGAAAGTTGAAAATTTGTAAGAGCTATATATTGCCATATTCTCGCGCTTTCGTCTTGTTGTTGTGTTTTTAACCTGAAAAATTATCGAAAAATCAGGCAAAATCCGACAATTTAATCTGCAAATCGCAATCGGGTTTGCACCGCATTCAAATTTCTTTTCTAATGGGGCGGTTTTAATGAACTGCACGAGTAGATGGCTATGAATTCTGATTTTGCTTTAATTATGGCATTGCCCAGTGAGTCTAAAGGCTTGTTTGAGCAAGCTGGGATTCAGGTGCATTACAGTGGCATTGGTAAAGTGAATGCCGCATTTAAAGCCTTTGAAGTGATTCAGAAAACAGGCTGTAAAACCTTGCTCAATTTAGGCACTGCGGGCAGCTCCCATTTTGATGCGCATGCTTTGGTGGAAGTGAGTCAGTTTGTACAGCGAGATATGGATGTTTCACCGTTGGGTTTTCAGGTGGGGGTGACGCCTATGGATCAGGAGCATCCTGCAGAAATTGAGCTGGAACGCTATTTTGAGCATTTACCTAACGGAATTTGCGGTACAGGCGATAGTTTTGAAACGGGGACACCGAAAGTGCCGTGTCAGTTGGTTGACATGGAAGGCTATGCGATTGCCAAAGTCTGTAAAAAACTAGGCGTGCGCATGTTGTCGGTCAAATATATTACCGATGGTGCCAATGATACGGCACATTTAGACTGGGAAGAAAACTTGTTGCTAGGCGCACAAAAATTATTATCGTTATATCAAAGTGTTAAGTAATACAGTTGCCCAAAACGCCACGACCCGAGTAAAAACTAGGGTCGTGAGCTAAATTCGGATATTTGTTCAGGTTGGCGCGATTATTCTTGCGCTTCCTGTGCTAGTTCAGCCGTGACAACAGTTGCTTCTGTAGCATTGATTTCGTCCTGACGAGGCACAATACCGTACAACATCATGTGAACCGTGTGTTGTAAAACGCGTTGCAGCATACTGCGGTTACGCAAGGTTTTACCTGTGACCATTTCCATTTGTGTGGCAAAGTCAGCATAGTTTTGGGTAATGGCCCAAATATTCAAAATGAGCAGTTCAGGGTCAATCTGTTTCGACAGTTTGCCTTGTTCTTGCCACATGGTAATGACTTTGGCTTTGCGTTTTACCAGTTTTTTCAGAGGACCTTTTAAAATTTCCTGAATATGTGGCGCACCTTGAATCACTTCTAAAGCAAATAGACGTGATGCTTTCGGTTGAGTACGGGAAACCTCAATTTTCTGTAACAGATAATTGGTAATCGCTTCTTCTGGCTCAAGTTCGGCTTCAAGCATTTGTAAAGGCGCAAGCCATTTTTGTAGTACTGTGGTCAGTACTTCAACATAGAGCGCCTCTTTATTTTCATAATAATAGAAAATATTCGACTTATGCATTTCTGCAATTTGTGCGATTTCATCCAAACTTGCACCGCTAAACCCGTATAAGGAAAATACGTCGAGTGCAGCATTGAGAAGCTGATGGCGTTTTTGTGTACTCTTTTTTTGTTCCATTCGTAATTTTAAAACAATGAAAAAAGGGAATTATTAATTGTACGGCAAATCATCAGGCTTGTGCATCCTTTAAAGATGTATTTTTAAAATATTTTTAGTTTATTCTGTAGCTTAGCTATTAAATCCGTTAAAAGCATAGTTACAGAGGGGGAGTATCTTGCTTTTGTATTTTTTGACTGAATGAATAAGTTTTTTGAATTTTTTATATAAATGATAAAAGTAAAGTTTCTTCCTGCCTTGCATCAATTTTATTTAAAAAAACTAAACAGTGGTGTGGATGCTGCCAATTTTGATCATCCGTACAATGTCGTGCTGACAGATATAGGTGTGATGACCTGATTTAATCGGCAGCATGTTCCACGTGAAACATGTTTGGATTTTGGTTGTGCAGTATCATTCAACCTGTCAAAAAACCTCACTTAGAGCCGTTTTTTACACACAATTGAGTTGCGTTGATAGTTATATAAAGCCTGACGTGCATCGGGTAAATCATCGACACTGGCAGGAGCAAAGCCCTGTTCTAGAAACCAGTGTGCGGTGCGGGTAGTTAAAATAAATAATTGCTGAATGCCCATGGCTTTGGCTTTATCTTCTAAATAATCCAAAATTTGGCGGCCACGGTTGGATTTACGATAAGCAGGATGAACCGCGACACAGGCAATTTCGGCAGACTTGAGTTCATGACCTGTGGTTGGAATTGGATATAGGGCGGCACAGGCGAGAATCATGCCGTCACGTTCAATCACTGCAAATTGTCCAATTTCATTTTCTAGACGCTCACGTGAACGATAGACCAACACGCCTTCTTCTTCTAAAGGACGTAATAAACGAATCAAGCCGCCCACATCCTGAATATTGGCCATGCGGACTTCTTCATAGTGTGCATCACTCACCATCGTCCCTGAGCCATCGCGAGTAAACAGTTCTTCGAGTAAAGCACCATCGTAGGCATAGGAAATGAGATGTACCCGATGTACGCCGTTTAATGAGGCATCTTGGGCTGCATCTAAGTGTAAAGCCAACTCTGGATGATGTTGCTGAGCATCTTCAATATATGGATTTAAATGTTGCGGATGAACTTCACGTTGCAATTGACCTTCAGCATTTTGCAAACCGTGTTGTGCGCCTAGGAAAATCAGTTTGTCGGCTTTTAATTGAATGGCAGTTTTGGTTGCCACTTCTTCGGCTAACAAGTTGAACACTTCACCTGTGGTGGAATAACCTGTCGGGCCGAGCAACACAATATTATAATTTTCTAAATGGCGTTGAATGGCATCGGCATCTACCGTGCGGACTTCGCCAGTCAGTTGATAATCAACTCCATCACGAATGCCATACGGTTTGGCAGTAATAAAATTGCCCGACACCACATCAATCCGTGCGCCGTACATAGGGGAGTTAGCTAGCCCCATCGACAATAAGGCTTCAATTTGCAGGCGAATTGAACCGACAGCATTCATGACACACGATAAAGATTCACGAGTGGTGACACGACGTTGCAAATGAAACGGTGTATCAATTTGGCTGAATTTTAAGTTTTGATTAATTTGTGGACGCGCACCATGTACCAAAATCAAACGAATACCAAGCGAGTGTAGTAGGGCAATATCATGAATAATGTGCTGAAAGTTTTCATGCAAAACCGCTTCACCATCGAACATAATCACAAAGGTTTTATTGCGGTGGGCATTGATATAAGGCGCAGAATGTCTAAACCAATGCACATATTGTAAGGTTGTGCTGTGCGGGTTTTCAGTTGGAGTCATTCGTTGGCCTGCTGTAATGATCGATGGTGCTGTCTTTGATTCTAATCAAAAAATTCTGCAGCGGAAGACTAAATATAAAAAAACACCTGAATGGTGCTTCAGGTGTTGTGGAGAAATGCTATTTTTCAGCTCAGGCTGAACGGTTTTAGCCAATAATACGAATAATACGCTGGGTGCGCTCATTAATCAGCACATAGTCACCGTTGACTTTATACCACTGCTGATAACGACCTGTGTTGGGTAAACGACGTGCTTCACGATCACTGACTTTGTAGCGGTTCGCATCATATCCGCGTGGGAGGTTTTGACCTACACGCCAGTCACGACTTGGATTCACGCGTTTTTGATCATAACGCTTTTGTTCCCACTGTGCAGGATGACGTGGATTGTCCCAGCGCTTGTCTTGATGTTTATATGCTGCACTCGCTTGATGACGACGATCATCATAACGATGGTCGGGTGCTGCCATGGCCGATGTTGCGATAATTGCGCTTAAAGACAGTGCTAAGGTGCTGAGTAATTTTTTCATGGGATTTACCTTCAGTTTTAAATATGGGTTGATGTGTCCAAATTAATCAAATACTCAAGATAAACGATGGTGGAAATTGAGGTGAATTGTGAGTTTTATGGAGAAAACAAGGAGAGCCCGAGCGGGATATTTCACAGCAATGTGATGAGTGTGGGACATCACTCTATAAAAAAAGCCCAAAGTGGACTTTGGGCTATGGATTTAGAGCTTGTGTACGCGTAACAGTAGATCTATAAACCTGCGATACGCAAAATATGGTGGTTTTCGACATCGACCAAAATGTAGTCTTGGTTGATTTTATACCATTGTTGTTTGCGTTCAGGGCGGGGCAAGTTATGTTCCTGATAATCGACTTTATAACCATTGCCACGATAATGCTGCGGCATGACATAACCCGTTTGCCATTTATGTTGCTGTAGACGTTTTACACCACGTTCTTCACGCATGCGGCGTTTGTCTTGCATACGCTCTTCAGCATCGGCACGAAATTCACGTTTATTGTGTGCTTGGTGACGAGGATGGTCAGCAGAGTCTCGATCAAATTGAGGAGCGGCAGTTGCAAAATTGCTGCTTAGTAAAGCACTGAAAGACATTGCCAGAACTGTCAAAATCTTTTTCATGTAAACCCCTCATTCTCTCATCTTGATATCACAGTTCATACTTTAACCATTAAATGCAGAGAAACTGTGAAGAAAGCACATGAATTTTTTAAATACGCTCTGCAGGATGCGGCATGGTATTGATTCTATTATGCGACAAAATACGAAATTTAGTAGCTATCGCTCAGAAAAATAGGCTAGATAATTTTTGTTGTACTCAGGAAAGGATGAGGCATCACCATAGCAGCGTACTGCTATGGTCTGCTTTAGTTCCAATGTTCAGTTAAGCCTTGTAAAGATTGCACAGCGATGGCAACACATTCGGCTGTTTCACGATCATCCAAAGCCACAATTAAATGCTGACCTAATTGCAAGCTTTCAATACTTTGAATCACGGCAGTTTTACGTTGAATATCAGTCATCACAATTTACCTAATGCTTGTTGTGGAGATGCATCAAGCATAGGTGATGTATGTTAATTTGTAAAACCGTTTAATTTTATAAAATCAATTCAGCAAAACGATTAACACCCCCCCGTTGCCGTGATTTTTGCTTAATAGGCGTAGTTTAAATCGGTATAGTCGGTCAGTGATTTTTGAATATGTGCATTGATAAATTCGCGTACATCTTCAGTACTCATTGGTGCGCCTTGCTTGCTAATCACGTGTTCAATTTCAGGTTGCCCTTCAATTTTAATACGATAAACAAAGTTTTTAACCACTTTGTAGGCATCGTCCAATTTTTCAATGCCTGTGACATAGTGGTAAGCATGTTCAAAATTAAGATCGGTATGTGAAAATACAAACTGATCAAACAGTTTGATTTTCTGACCATTGTCGAGTGCCTGAATGTCATCTACGATGCTGGCTTCAAACTTCATGCCATATTTTTCAGAAATAGGCTGACCATCAATCAGTAAAGACACCATACCATCTTCAAGTGGTGTCACGGTGATGTTGTTTAATTCAGTCATGTTGCTCTCTGCATCGTTGAGGTTGAATTGAAATGTGAAGCATGGCAATCAGGCTTTGTGCTGCCAAAAATAGGCAGGGTAGAAACCTGAAGATGCTTGTGCGATGCCATTTTACCGCAAATCCATGCGCAAAAATTGGCAATATGCTAGGTTAAGTCCATAAAAAAGGAAGCAAGCGCTTCCTTTCTTCGGATCAAACCACAGGACTAATCCTGTGCATCAATACTCTGACCATTCATGTGCAAGCTGTCATCGCCCATTAAATATAAATAGGCAGGCATGATGGCATCGGGTGTAGGTAATGTTTTTGGATCTTCATCTGGATAGGCTTTGGCGCGCATGGCAGTACGGGTTGCGCCTGGGTTAATGCAGTTGTAGCGAATATTCGGATGCACCTGTTCTTTGGCAAATAACTGGCTCACCGCTTCAATTGCAATTTTAGATACCGAATAAGCACCCCAGCGTTCACGTGCTTCACGACCTACACCAGAACTGGCAAACACCACTGAAGCATGTTCCGATTTTGCCAAAAGCGGCAATAATTCCTGAGTGAGTACAAATGGCGCACGTAAATTCACGGCCATGACATCATCCCAAACATCGGCAGGGTAATTTGCCAACTCAGTTCGTTCACCTAAAATGCCTGCATTATGCAAAATACCATCCAAACGTCCGAATTGTTTGTCTAGGGTATCGACCAGTAATTCATAGTCTCGTGGTGAAGCACTCGAAAGCTGTAGCGGCAAAATAGCAGGTTGCGGTGCGCCTAAACTTTCGATTTCATCATAAATCACTTCAAGTTTATTTAAGGTACGACCATGCAGCACTACGGTTGCTCCGTGTAGCGCATAACTGAGGGCAGCCGCTCGTCCAATACCATCACCCGCACCGGTAATGAGGATAATACGATCTTTGAGAAGATCGGGGCGAGGTTGATATTCTGAGTATTTCATGGGCATCCCTCCTGTTCATTTCTTATTGCTTATGGGTTGAGTTTCATGTCATTGCTTTGCAAGACTGATTCAAGCATGGGCACTGCTGTTTTGCGTGGCAGCTTGTAGCACCAATTTGTCCAGAACCGTATGTAATTCAGTCACTGAATCCACTATACAATCTGCTTGCCACGCTGTTAAGTCATCTTTGTGTTGTAACGGTAAATAACCGTAAGCGGCCAGAATGGTGTACATATTGGCATTGCGGCCTGCATCAATATCACGTGGATGGTCGCCCACATAAATACAATCTTCAGGGGCAATTTCAATCTGTTTGGCTGCCAAATACATGGGTTCTGGGTCAGGTTTGGTGTGGCTGACATCTTCAGGGCAGACCAAAACCGCACAGCGGTCAGTTAAATTCAGTGCCTTGAGTAAGGCTTCACTGAGCCAGCGCGGTTTATTGGTGACAATACCCCACGGAATTTGACGCTGTTCCAACGCATCAAGCAGTGGATACATGCCTTCAAACAGATCAGTTTCGACTGCAATATCTGCACCGTACAGGTCTAAAAAGCGCTGTCGATGGGCCAAAAATACAGGGTCATCTACCTCAAGTTCTGGATAGACCAATTTGACCATCGCCCGCGCACCTTCAGATACCTGTGTGCGAATGGCGTCTGCTGCCACAATCTCACAGCCTTTATCGCGGCACATATCTTGAATGATGCGAATAAAATCTGCAGCGGTATCAATTAAGGTGCCATCGAGGTCAAATAAAACCGCCTTCATTCTGTTGCCTCATTGACCGTGTAGACCATGTAGTTCACATCCACATTTGGTGCTAACCAATAGCGCTTGGTGAGCGGATTGTAGTGTAAGCCTGTCATATCTTTTAGTTTTAAACCCGCTTGGCGAATGTCGTGTGCCAATTCAGACGGTTTAATAAATTTATGATAATCGTGTGTGCCTTTGGCTAACATGCGCAGCACGTATTCTGCCCCAATAATGGCAAATAGGTATGATTTAGGGTTGCGGTTAATGGTAGAGAAAAACACATGACCACCTGGCTTGACCAGTTTTTGGCAGGCTTGAATAATTGAGGCAGGGTCAGGTACGTGCTCCAACATTTCCATGCAAGTCACCACATCGTATTGACCAGCTTGCTCATCTACCAATTGCTCAACGGGAATTTGGCGATATTCAATATTGTGTACGCCTTCTTGTTCTGCATGCAGGCGTGCCACGTTTAAAGGTGCTTCGCCCATATCAATTCCAAGCACATTGGCACCGCGACGAGCCATGCTTTCTGCCAAAATACCACCACCACAGCCGACGTCTAGCACTTTCTTGCCTGCCAAGCCGCCTGCGTGCTCATCAATCCAGTTTAAGCGCAGTGGATTAATCATGTGCAGGGGACGGAACTCGGAATGCTGATCCCACCATATGGCTGCAAATGCTTCAAATTTGGCAATTTCTTGTGGATCAACATTCAAATGCGACATGGGTGCCACCTCAATTGGGTCGTGATAATTGGAAAAATAGATATAAACCCTAGTGTAGCGTTAATTCTAAAAAAAGCGATAAAAGCTGTAAAAAAGTTCACAGAAGGAAAACGAAATCAGCATAATTGATTTATAGTGTTGCCATACACTAAACAGAATGATTTAGAGGATTATAAACGCAATGAAAAAATTCCTTTTAGGTAGTTTGGCAACAGCCATCTTTGCTATTTCTGGTAGCACTATGGCGGCAAATTTTGTAGCAGGTAAAGATTATAGCGTTGTCGCCAACCCGGGTAAGGTTGATGTACCGGGTAAAATTGAAGTGCGTGAGTTCTTTTGGTATGGCTGTGGTCACTGCTTTACTTTAGAACCATATATGCAAACATGGTTACGCCAGTTACCTAAAGATGTGAATTTTGTGCGTACTCCTGCAGCCATGAATCCTGTTTGGGAAATGAATGCACGTGGTTATTATGTGTCTGAAGCTTTGGGTGTGCGCAAGAAAACTCACTTGCCACTTTTCCATGCCATTCATGACAAAGGTCAGCAAATTTTTGACCAACAATCACAAGCTAAATTCTTTGTGAAATATGGTGTACCTGAAGCGAAATTTAACAGCATGTTTAACTCGTTTGCGATCACCTCTAAAATTTCACAAGCTAAACAATTGGCGCGTCAGTACCAATTGACAGGTGTACCTGCGGTGGTGGTGAATGGTAAATATATCGTTCAAGGCGATAACGGCAAAGTGATTCAAGTAGTGAACTACTTGGTTGATCAAGAGCGTAAAGCTAAGAAATAAGCAGATGCAATAACAAGATGATGCAAGGCTGAATCAGCAGCGCATCGCTAAAAACCGCAATGATTGCAACGTCATTGCGGTTTTTTTAATGCAGGTTAAAAGTGTGTTGTATGTTTAATCTGCGACAGGCTGCGGACGTTGCCAGTGGCAAATGCCACGAAATAATAAATGTACTTGAGTAATGGTTTGTTGAATAAAACGCTGCTGTTGTTCAGGTAATTTTTCGGCTTCAAATTGGCGTTCTAAACCAATCCAGCTCATTGCCCAATTTAACGATAAATTAATTAAAATATTGGCCAGAATGTGAAAATCTTCAGCATGCTGAAAATGTTGTACGCTTTCGACCCGTTGTAAATCATTAGCTAAATCTTCAATTAAAAAATCAATTTCACGGGCGATGGCTTGCCGTAAAATGGTCGAACCGCCCCAGCGTTCGGCAATTAAAAAAATCCATTGTTGTGGATGTTGATCGACAGATTTAAAAAATAGGGTCAATGCCTTTTCGGTCTGTGCATCGGGTTGGTATAAATAAGCTTGTCCCAACTGATACAAAATACCTTTAATGTGCAAGGCAACTTGATCGACCAAATCTAGCCCCAACTCATCCATATCTTGAAAATGCCGATAAAATGCGGTGGGCACCAGTCCAATCTGTCGTGAAATTTCTCTTAAGCTAATGCTGCTAAATGCACGTCCTGCGCTGCAAAGTTGCAGCACTGCATCCATAATTGCCTGACGACTTTGTTGTTTTCGTTCTTCCCGAATCGACATTGTATTTCCTGATTCTGCCAGTGCCGCGCAGTCTAACAAAAACCTGTGTTTCACGATAATACTAAAAGATGAATGAAGCCACTTTGTAAAAATACAGGCAAAATTTACCGAAACAGCACACGTCAAGCTTTGGAAAAGCGACCTGCGCTGTGGCATCTGTTATACTTGCGGGCAATTTATTTGAGCCAAAAATAAGGACACATTATGCGTATTGACCAACGAGCTTTAGATCAATTACGTGAGGTAAAAATTACCCGTAACTATACTCGCTATGCTGAAGGTTCAGTGTTGGTAGAGTTTGGTCATACCAAAGTTTTGTGTACCGCAAGTATTGATAACTCTGTACCGCGCTTTTTAAAAGGGCAGGGACAAGGTTGGGTAACTGCAGAATATGGCATGTTGCCACGTTCAACTCATACCCGTAGTGACCGTGAAGCGGCGCGTGGTAAACAAAGCGGACGTACACAGGAAATTCAGCGCTTAATTGGTCGTAGCTTGCGTGCCATGGTCGATTTGAAGAAACTGGGTGAAAACACCATTACCATTGACTGCGATGTGATTCAGGCCGATGGCGGTACCCGTACTGCAGCCATTACAGGTGCAGCAGTGGCATTGATTGATGCTATGAATGTGTTGCTAGAAAAGAAAAAAATTAAGCATGATCCATTAAAGGGTTTGGTGGCTGCAATTTCTGTGGGCATGTACCAAGACCAAGTGTTATTGGATTTGTGTTATGAAGAAGATTCAAATTGCCAGACCGATTTAAACGTGGTGATGACACAAGCAGGTGAATTTATTGAAATTCAGGGTACTGCTGAAGACAAGCCGTTTAATCGTGTGCAATGTAATGCCATGTTAGAAATGGCAGAAAAAGGTATTCAGGAATTGGTAAAAAAACAGCAGCAGGCTTTAGGTTGGTAAGCTGAATTTTTTAAAGTTTTTCTATTGTTTAAAAACGCATCTTCGGATGCGTTTTTTTATGGATGAGGTTTAGATTGCGATAGGAGGCGTGAAGCAAAAAACTACAATATTGCAGGATGCGTTCTTTTAAGATGGAAAACTGTATGCAAAGAGACTGAATGAAAAGAGGAGGAAAGCATGAAACTACTAATTATTTTAATGTCTGCCATGATGTTGTTTTTAACTGCATGTGATTCACGTACTGAGCGTGAAAATGAAGACAATCGTAGTGTACTCGGTCAAGCTTCTGACAATGACAATGACAATGACAATGACAATGACAATGACAATGACAATGACAATGACAATGACAATGACAATGACAATGACAACGACAACGACAACAAGGATGATGATTAAATTCAAAATTGAGGCATAAAAAAAGGAGGCTCATTTGCCTCCTTAAAATCAATTTTTGGAAAAAATTAAGGGTGCAGATTGCACCCTTAATTTTAAAAGTAATCGTTTACGCATTAAAACGCATTGATAAATCCACAGCTTTGACATCTTTGGTTAAAACACCCATCGAAATATAATCTACGCCTGTACTAGCCACTTCACGTAAATTTTCAATGGTGATGTTGCCCGACGCTTCAAGTTTACAACGACCTGCCACATGCTTGACCGCATCAATCATTTGTTGCTGGCTAAAGTTATCCAACATCACAATATCAGCTTTGGCTTCAAGGGCTTGATTTAGTTCATCCCAAGTTTCCACTTCAACTTCTACAGGTTTGCCCGGAGCAATGGCATGTGCTTTGGCAATTGCCTGAGTAATGCCGCCTGCTGCCATAATGTGATTTTCTTTAATCAAAAAGGCATCAAATAAGCCTAAACGATGGTTTTGTCCACCACCGACCGTGACAGCATATTTTTGTGCAATGCGTAAACCCGGTAAGGTTTTACGGGTATCTAGCAGTTTGGTATTTAAGCCTTCAAGTTGTTGCACATAGGCTGCGGTTTTAGTCGCAACAGCAGACAGGGTTTGCACAAAATTCAGCGCAGGGCGTTCTACCGTTAACAGGCTGCGTGCAGAACCTGCCAATTTCAAAAAGGCTTCATTGGCAGCAACGTGGTCGCCATCATTTTTTAACCACGTGACTTGCACATTGGCATCGTATGCTTGAATCAGGGCATTTACCCACGGTTGACCTGCCAAAATCATGTCTTCACGGCTAATAATGGTGGCAGTGGCCTGCTCATCTTCAGGGGTCAATAATGCGGTAATATCACCATCGCCAATATCTTCTTGCAAGGCTTGCTGAATATTGATTTGGATGGATTGTTCAAGCAAAGCTGGAGAGATGCTCATAAGATTTTCCGTGTCGATCTTGCCCATGAAAATTGCGCGTTATATTAACACTGTTCTGCGTCAGGATGTGTTTTTTAGCCACGTTCGGGTGTAATTTAAGATGTTCATTGTCACGCGTTGGCATTAAACTGAAATTTCTGTTCTATTTTTCTATTCTAATGGTTTGGGGATTGCCTTATGCAGCATGTGCCGTCGTTTCAGGTGGTTGAGGGTCAATTACAAGGGGCAAGACAAGTCCCATCTCCGAATTTCAACGCCCGTCCGACAGACCAAGAGATTCAATTGCTGGTCATTCACAATATTAGTTTGCCGCCGTCACAATTTGGTGGTGGTTATATTGAGCAATTTTTTCAGAACCAAATGGATTGGTCGCAGCATCCTTACTTTCAGACCATTCAGGGCCTGCAGGTTTCGGCACATTTGTTGATTTTAAGAACAGGCGAGGTGCTGCAATTTGTTAATTTTGCAGATCGGGCGTGGCATGCGGGGCGTTCTAGTTATTTGGCACAGCCTGAATGTAATGACTATTCAATTGGGATTGAATTAGAGGGCAGTGATGACTTGCCTTTTGAAACAGCGCAATATCAGAGTTTGGTGCAGGTGGTACACAGTTTGCAGCAGGCCTATCCGAGTATTCAACAGCATATTGCAGGACATTCCGATATTGCACCGGGACGTAAAACTGATCCAGGGCCGTATTTTGACTGGCAGTATTTTCGTGAACAGTTATCTCAACTTAAAGCTTCGACATCACAGGAAAAATTGATCAATCAATAACAAAACTTTGTTGATGCTTTGATTACAATAGCGACTAAATTTTTAATTGGGTGGTAACGATGGCGCTTTGGCGATCGACCTTTATTGTCAGTGCAATGACCATGCTGTCACGGGTGCTAGGATTAGTCCGTGATGTGGTATTGCTGAATGTGTTTGGTGCAGGTAAAGATTTCGATACCTTTGTGGTGGCGTTTCGTATCCCCAACTTTTTCAGGCGACTGTTTGCCGAAGGGGCGTTTTCGCAGGCATTTATTCCTGTATTGACCGAATATAAAACCAGCCGCACTCATGCCGAAGTACAAATTTTAATTAGTCGGGTTTTTGGCTGTTTAATGACGGTAATGACAGGGCTAACTTTCGCCGCCATGGTGGCTGCGCCTGCGGTGATGTATATCTACGCACCGGGTTTCCATAGTGACCCTGAAAAGTTTGCGCTAGCCACCGATATGTTCCGCCTGACCATTCCTTATTTGTTGTTTATGTCGCTGACGGCATTTGCCAGCAGTATTTTGAACAGCTATGGCTCATTTACCACGCCTGCCTTTGCGCCTGTGTTGCTGAATGTGGCGATGATTGCAGGTGCATTATGGCTCACACCGTACATGGCAGAGCCGATTATGGCACTGGGTTGGGCGGTGATTATCGCGGGTGCTTTACAACTTGCGATTCAAATTCCAGAACTATGGCGTAAAAAGCTGCTGATACCCCCTAAAGTTGATTTCAAGCATGAAGGGGTGGATCGGATTATGAAGCTGATGCTGCCTGCTTTATTTGGGGTATCGGTCACGCAAATTAACCTGCTACTCAACACCATTTGGGCATCTTTTATGCAGGATGGTTCGGTGTCGTGGTTGTATAGTGCGGAACGTATGACAGAGCTACCTTTGGGCTTAATTGGTGTAGCGATTGGGACGGTCATTTTACCGTCACTGTCTGCGCGTCATGCAGAACAAAATATGGATAAATTCCGCGGCATGATGGACTGGGCTGCACGGGTGATTATTTTGGTAGGTGTCCCTGCCAGTATTGCACTGTTTATGTTATCAACGCCTATTATCCAAGCCTTGTTTGAGCGTGGTCAGTTTAGTTTTAAAGATACGCAAATGACCGCTTTGGCCTTGCAATGTATGAGTGCAGGGGTGATTTCATTCATGCTGATTAAAGTCTTTGCACCTGGTTTTTATGCACAGCAAGACACCAAAACACCAGTACGTGTGGGTTTAATGGCTGTGGCTGCCAATGCGATTTTAAACGTGGTGTTTATTGGCTTCTTTAAACTGATTGACTGGCAAGCTGAACACATGGCATTGGCACTGGCATCATCAGGTTCGGCTTTGGTGAATGCAGGCATGTTGTATTTCTATTTGCATCAACGCAAGATTTTCCGTTTTGGTGCGCACTGGAAAAAACTCATGGTGCAGTTTGCAGTGGCAAATGCCGTGATGATTGCTGCGTTGTGGTATGCCTTAACTTGGTATAACGGTGATGTATCACAATGGATGCGTGTGGCAGAAGTCACTGCGCTGTGTGTGGTGGGCGTAGTGGCCTATGGGGTTGGATTGTTGGCAACGGGTTTTAGACCACGTCATTTAAAACCTTAATGAAGCGAAGTTGATCTGAAAAAATACCGCAATTTAAATTGCGGTATTTTTTTGTTTAAAGATGATGCGGCTTTGGATTATTTTACAATTTCTAAAAGTTCCACATCAAAAATAAGCGTGCTGTTTGGCTCAATTGCATCGCCTGAGCCAATTTGACCGTAGGCTAGAGCAGCAGGAATAAAGAAGCGATATTTGGCACCAACTTTCATGAGTTGTAAGCCTTCAGTCCAACCTTGAATGACTTGGCTGACCTGAAATTCTGCAGCTTGATCGCGGGCGATAGAACTGTCAAATACCGTACCATCAATTAAACGACCTTCATAATGGACTTTAACGGTAGAGGTGGCTTTGGGTGATTTGCCCGTACCTGCCTGTAAGACTTGATATTGCAAGCCAGACTTGGTGACTTTGACCCCTGCCTTTTTGGCATTATTGTTTAAAAAGGCTTGCCCAATTTTAGCATTGCTATCGGCTACTTTTTTAAGCTCAATCAGTTGTTTGGCTTCGGCTTGCTTTTTGAATTGAGTCAGCACTCGTGCCATTTCTTCATCGCTTAAACTGGCGGCTTGGTCTTGTGTTGCCATTTTTAAGCCAGCAATGAAGGCTTCGAGATCAATATCTTTTAAGGTTTCCGCATTGCTGCGCCCCATTAAATAACCAAAGCTATAACCGACCTGATCTGCAACAGGACTTTTATTGGTCACGGTTTTGGCAAAACTGCCACTGCTGAGCAGTGCGATACACACAAGGGCAAGGTGTTTTTTCATTCTTTTCGTCCTAAGACCATACAGGAGAGCCAAGCTCTCCTGAAAGGGTGATGTTGTTATTTCACTTCAATCAGTTCAACATCAAAAATTAAGGTGCTGTTGGCAGGAATCATGCCTGGTACACCTTGTTCGCCGTAGCCCAGTTTCGATGGAATATACAGCGTAGCTTTACCGCCTTCCTTCATGAGCTGTAAACCTTCAGTCCAGCCCGGAATGACTTGATTCAGTGGGAATTCAATTGGCTCACCACGTTGTACCGAGCTGTCAAATACTTTGCCATCGACCAGTTTACCCGTGTAGTGCACTTTGACCACAGAGCTTGCCGTTGGCTGTTTGCCTGTGCCTTCTTTAATCACTTGATATTGCAAGCCAGAAGCTGTGGTTTGTACGCCTGCTTTTTTGCCATTTTCAGTTAAGAATGAATCACTGGCTGTTTGTGCAGCTTGCGCTTGAGTGGCTTGTTTTTGTTGCAACTCTTGCTGGAATTGCTCATAGGCTTTTTGTAATTCTTCTTCGGTGTAGGCAGGTTGTTTACGCGCATGACCTTCACGCACACCTGTTACAAAGCTGTTGATGTCTAGCTCTGGTGGGGTTTGATGTGCCACTTCATAACCCAAAGCGTAGCTGATTTTTTCAACCGCAGAAGCATTTGCCGACGCTTTAGAGGTCGCCACTGCTGGGTTTTGAGAGGCATAATAAACAGGAACAAGTGCAGCACCGCCTAAAATTACAGCAACAGCGATGGGTAAGGCTTTACTCATAGGTTTTCTCAAATTCATTTTATAGTTAAAAAAGCAGCATTCATCTTAGCAGACTTTTTCACAGACTTTTCTAGTTTGGCACGTGGCTTTGCAGCCTGTGTCGATTCAACTTTTTAATATATGCTGCTTACGCAGTTTATTCTATAACAGACTGAATATCTAAAACATTTTTTATACATAAATCTTATCAATTCAGGACTAGATGTGGGTCATTTAAGAAAAGTCAGATTGCGTTTGGGCTGTAGGTAAATTTTTATTGTAATCGCATAAATGATCAAGACAGCGTCCTGATGGGTTGTTGTCCAATAATAGGATTAACCTTCGGTTCGACCCACTTTTGTTTCGGCAAAAGTGGGCAAAACCATTGTCATCCACAAAACCTGTTTAATTCTTGTATCTCATTCATTATTTCGCAGAAACAATAATGGTCTAATGCTACGCAGGTTGTGGATGACACTTCCGAGTATCCTCATGTGATCTAGGTTTTTAGATGAGCGGTTTTACCTAAATAAAGATAGAAATATATTTGACTATCATGACTTATCTTAAAAGTCAGTCAAAGTCGGCCTTTAACACCACCCGATAGCGTGCCTTGCCCTGATGCAAATGTTCAATTGCCTGATTGATCTGTGACATCGGAAAAACTTCCACCTGTGGGGCAATCTGTTTGCGTGCGGCAAATTGTAGTAATTGACGCAGCGCTGCAGGCGAACCTGTCGATGAACCAGTAACCGATTTTGCACCGCCAATTAAGCTGCCCGCCTTAATTTGCATGGGTTCTAGCGCTACACCTAGCATGTGAATAGTGCCATGTGGTGCAAGCGTACTTAAATAAGCATTCCAGTCCAAGCTTACGTTTACCGTACTTAAAATCAGGTCAAACTTGCCACGCTGGGTTTTAAGGGCAGCAGCATCACGGCTGTTCACTACATGGTCTGCACCCATAGCCAGTAATTCTGCGGTTTTGTCTGGATTGGAACTGAACGCCGTAATTTCACAGCCCCATGCTTTTAATAATTTGATGGCGATATGCCCCAAGCCACCAATACCAATCACCGCAACATGATGTACTGCCTGAATTTGATGTTTCAAGATCGGATCAAATACGGTAATTCCACCACAGAGCAAAGGCCCTGCACTGACAGGATCGACCTCATCGGGTAATGGAATGACCCACTGCCAACCTGCACGGACTTTATCGGCAAAACCACCTGCATGTCCCACAATGGTTGCGGTGGTGCCATTGCTGCACAGCACTTGTTCGCCTGCAATACAGGCATCGCAGTGTTGGCAACTGTCTGCAGTCCAGCCAATGCCTACACGTTGCCCCACGGTTAAACCTTTGGCTTCACTGCCCAATTGAGTAATCGTGCCAATAATTTCATGTCCTGCCACCACAGGATATACTGAGGAATGCCAGTCATTTTGAATGACTGAAAGATCGGAATGGCATAAGCCACAATATTCGACTTTGACTTCTACCTGATGCGCCTGCAGTTCACCCGCATCAAATTGATAGGCTTGCAGGGCTTCACCTGCCTGCATTGCGGCATAGGCTCGAATGGTATTACTCATATTGCACCGTCCTTGTCATAAGGCTGACTGTATTGATTGGTGATCTTGCTATTATGGGTTGAGCAGTTTTGAATACTAAAGCTTGGATGTTGCTTTAAGATGTTGTTTTAAAGTGACAGTGATTTTCATGATCATCGACCATGCCTACAGCTTGCATAAAAGCATAGCAGGTGGTCGGGCCTACAAATTTAAAACCATTTTTCTTTAGGGCTTTCGACATGGCAACACTAGCGTTGGTTTGTGCAGGCGCAAGACGATAGTCAGGTACATCATTCCTAATAGGTTGCTGTGCAACAAAACCCCAAAGCCATGTCACGACGTTTATATCGGCGTCTTTTAGTTTTTGCCATGCACGTGCGTTGTCACGAATTGCTTGTAATTTACCTCGATGTCGAATCAATCCAGCATCTTGTAATTTGAGCGCAATATCATCATCACTGAAGGCGGCAATTTCAGCAATGCTGTATTGAAAAAAATGCTGACGATACGCTTCACGTTTTTTTAATACAGTAATCCAAGACAAGCCTGCTTGCTGTCCCTCTAAACACAGCATTTCAAATAAATGCACTTCGGCAAATACAGCTTGTCCCCACTCTAAATCATGATAGGCAATATAGAGCGGATCATCGGAACACCAACCACAGCGTTGTATCGTCATGGGTCATGCTCCTTGTTGAATAGATAGCTGAATAGATGTGAATGGGACGGACTTAAAGCTGAAATGCTGCCCATTGGTCATGTTGGTTATCCCAATAATATAGTTCTGCCTGTTGCAGATCGTGAAAGGAAATCCAGTTGTCTTTACCAACTTTATCTGAATAACCTGTGCTGATGAGCAGGGCATCTTCAGTAATTTCCATGACCCAGCCTTGATGGACTTGTCCTGCCAATACAATTTTTTGTTGATTGCCAGATTCTGCAAATTCCACCAATCGATTTATCAAGGCTTCAGACATGAAATGTTCCTAACAAAATTAACGTAAATAAGGATAAGGATTGACCGCACCGCGTCCTTTACCATTTAAATAAAGTCCGTAATGCAAATGTGCGGCAGTGTGTCGGGCGTTGCCTGTATTGCCGACATAGCCAATATGCGTTCCTGCCTTGACATAATCGCCCACGTTTAAACCGCGTTTATGTCCATCCAAGTGTGCATAGTAATGCCAAGTGCCTGCAGGCCCTAATATCCAAATTACTTTACCACCTAAGCGATTATCGCGTAAGTCTGCAATTAAACCTTCTGTAGCGCTATACACTTTGCTGCCTTTGGCGGCAAGAATATCAATGCCTTCATGCAAACGTCCGCTACTACGAGATGCACCCCAAGTGTCATTCAACTGATGCGCTTTAATGCCCTGCACAGGAATGGGCAAGCGAGTTTTTAAACTCATTTGATTGAGTTTTTGCACCAAGGCAGGCGGGAGTGGGGTACTAGGACGTTTCGGTGCAGAACTACAGGCCGCAATCAATAAGGTAAAGAGTGACAGGCTTAAAACAGCAATCCATCGAAACATAAGACATCCTTGTAATGGCAGTGAAAGCAAAGATTTCATTCATCACGATGCCTGACTATG
Source organism: Acinetobacter seohaensis (assembly GCF_056431365.1). Taxonomy (NCBI): domain Bacteria; kingdom Pseudomonadati; phylum Pseudomonadota; class Gammaproteobacteria; order Moraxellales; family Moraxellaceae; genus Acinetobacter; species Acinetobacter seohaensis. The sequence continues at coordinate 22,509 of NZ_JBWKMK010000049.1, read as the reverse complement.
TCACAGATTGATTGCCGAGATCAATTTTTTCATGGCCGTCGGAATGCCCAAATCGCTGGCTTGTTGCGGACTATACCAATCTGCATTCAGTTCTATTGCCAAGTGTTCTTGTAGATCAGCATCGACCTGAAAACACAGTGCTTCAAGCTGCCAAGTGAAATGGGTAAAGCTATGTGAAATCTGTGCGCGTTGCTGTACCTGTTTAAGGCTCAAGCTTTGACACAGTTGCTCAAAAGCCTGTGCATCTTCAATGACAGGCAAACACCATAGTCCACCCCAAAGTCCTGTATTGGGACGTTGTTGCCATAACCACTGATCTGCGCATTGCAGTACTAAGACCTGTGCAGATTTAACGGGTACGGCTTTTTTCGGTTTTTTAAAGGGCAATTCCTGCTCTAAACCTTGTTGATGTGCTTTGCAGTGTTGTTGCATTGGGCAATATAAGCACAGTGGTTTTTTGGGGGTACAAATGGTGGCGCCCAAATCCATAATAGCCTGCGTATAGTCGTGATTACGCACTTCGGGGCAGAGCTGTTCTGCCAGTTGCCACATGGCACGTTCATGTACAGGTTTGGATAAATCATCTTCAATAGCAAAAAAACGTGCTAAAACCCGTTTGACGTTGCCATCCATAATGACGCCGTATTGGCGTAAACCCAGCGACATCATGGCACCACCCGTAGAGCGACCAATGCCCGGCAAAGCCATCCACTGTTCGAGCGTACTTGGAAAATGTCCTTGCTGTGCCACAATGGCTGCGGCTTTATGCAAGTTGCGGGCGCGGGCGTAATAGCCTAAACCTGCCCAATACGGTGCAACTTCATCCCAAGTTGCACGTCCTAAATCTTGCACTGTCGGAAAGCGCTGCAAAAAACGCTCAAAATATTGCAATACGGTTTTGACCTGAGTTTGTTGCAGCATGATTTCAGACACCCACACCGCATAGGGATCATCGGCGACTTGCCACGGCAGGTCATGGCGTCCGTGTTGATCGAACCACGTGAGGAGAGCATCGGAAAATGAAAAAGCAGTCATGCGAACCCAGTTTGTAAAGTAGCGGCTTAGTATAGCCAAACTGGCGTGGGAATTACGTGCATAAAAAAAGAAGATGAGCGTGCATCTTCTTCTTTAGGTTTGGTTTCACTTGGTTTGGGATAAAACGAGTCGTGGTTTAAATTTGACCGCTCATACCCCAACGGTTATCCAATTTTAAGGTCTGACCTTCATAGCGTGGAATAATGTGGATGTGTAAATGCTCAGATTTAGCATCAAACACATCGCCATCATTAAAACCCACATGGAAACCTGCAGGTTGATGACGCAATTGCAACTCATTGCGCGCCAATTCTAATAAAGACAATAAACTTTTACGTTCTTTGTCTGTAATGTCAAAAAAAGAGCCGACGTGACGTAGCGGAATGATCACGCAATGTCCTTTAGACAGGGCATTGGGTTCAGGCAAAATTACCCCAAATTCATTTTTTGCCAAAACATCATAATCATCAAAATTGCAATAAGGGCATTGCTCAGTCATTGTTATATCCTCTTCTTTAAAATTTTCTTGGCTTGCGTTGAGTATATGCTGCGTAATGTGAACAGCAGATTAATCTGCTAAACGACGATCCAACACTTCATACATGGCAGCTAAACCTTGTTGCTCTGCCGATGCGTTATAGCCTAAATCGACCCCATTGGCTTTGGCACGTTCATCAGCTTGAGGGTTACTAAAGCCGTGTTTGGCATCTTCAAAAATAATCACTTCATGCTCTACTTGAGCCGCGTGCATTTCTTCACGGAAACTTGCGACGTCGTCTAAAGTCACCATGCTGTCCAGTTCACCATGCAACACCAAAATCTCGGCTTGTACCTGACCTTGTTGTGCAGGGGCTTTCGGGCTGAGGTTGGCGTGGAAGGTCACCACTGCTTTTAATGCTGCGCCAGAACGAGCCAAATCCAGAACGACTTTGCCGCCATAACAGAAACCAATTGCAGCGAGTTTATCGCGATTTACTTCAGGTTGGGCAGCTAAAGTGTCCAAAGCTGCAGACGCACGAGTCACAATTGTGTCAGCATCTGCAAAAGTTTGCATCATCCATTCATTGGCTTGGGCTGCGGTGGTGGTGACTTTTTTATCGCCATACATATCAATCGCTAAGGCTGCAAAACCATGTTCAGCCAATTCACGCGCGCGTTGTTCGGTGTATTCGTTACGTCCCCACCATTCAGGTGCGACAATCACCCCCGCGACAGCTTGTGCTGTTTCTGGTGCAGCAAAATAACCGATCAGTTTGCTGCCATCTGCAGCCGTATATTCAATTTCGCGAGTTTTGATTGCTAAAGCCATGCCTTATTCCTTATCGTTTTCAATGCCATGATTAAAGCATAATAATATGGCACGCATTTTTAAAAACAGGGTAAATACTGCCTATAAATGTGAGAAAATATTTTTAAAATAGCCAAATTGGCATTTGTTGCGTAAAAAGCGGACATAAAAAAAGAAGGAAAAATCCTTCTTTTTTATCTGATTTTTAGGAATTTATAGACGAGGTCACTAGATTTTTCCGCGAGAGAGTAAACCAACAACTGCCAAAATCACAGCAATCACCAATAAAATAATGGCAAAGTCTTTGGATAAACCTGCGACACCACCAAAACCAAGTAAACTCGCGATTAACGCAATCACTGCGAAGATTATAGCCCAACGAAACATAATTGTTCTCCATGTGTTTTTATAGCTTCTGAATTTAGTATAGGGAGCTGAACGCAGCACACTGTTTTGTTTTTGTGTATTAAATGTTCAGTTGTTTGAGTTAAGTGTTTGATTCATTTAAAGACTAAACAAAAGCAACAAGTTGAAACAAGGCTGTTATAATGACGCAGTTTTGTTATTTTCTGTGCGCTATGTCTGATCAATTACGACCTGAATTTTGGAAAAACTATCCGCTGAATGCCTTAAATACTGCGGAATGGGAAGCCTTGTGCGATGGTTGCGGTTTATGCTGTTTGGTCAAACTAGAAGATGAAGACACGCAAGAAGTGGCCTATACCAAAGTGGCGTGCAAGTTACTGGACTGTAACACAGCACGTTGTTCAGATTATGCCAATCGCTTTGACTTTGTGCCCGATTGCATTCAACTTACCCCCGAAAAACTAGAAAAAATTCACTGGTTGCCGCCAAGTTGTGCCTATCGTCGTTTAAAACAGGGCAAAAATTTGCCATCTTGGCATTACTTAAATACGGGCTCACGCCAAAGTGTGATTAAAGCCAAAAAATCTGCGGCAGGGCGTTGTATTTCAGAACTGGATGTTGCAGAAGAAGATATAGAAGATTATGTGGTGCGTTGGGTGCGTTAATTCATACTGCAGAATAAACTTTGAATCGTGTTTTAGCGATAAATCGGTACGATTAGAAATACTCCAAAGCTTGAGATCATAGTAGACTAGGTTGAAGTCAAGTATAGAAATAACAAGATGTCAGAGAGTCATATTCCACTGCCTGAGCGTTTGCGTCCACGCGATTTATCGCAAATTATTGGTCAAGATCATCTTTTAGGTGAGCAAGCGCCGTTACGCCAAATGATTGATCAGGGGCATTTGCCTTCAATTATTTTCTGGGGGCCACCAGGGGTGGGGAAAACCACCATCGCTTTGCTGTTGGCGCAGGCGGTAGATCGTCCTTTTATCAGCCTTTCTGCCTTGAATACTGGGGTCAAAGAGCTGCGTGAAATTATTGCCGAAGGCGGCGATTTGCTCACACCAGTGGTGTTTATTGATGAAATTCATCGCTTTAATAAGTCGCAGCAAGATGCCTTATTAAATGCGGTGGAAAAGGGCAAAATCACCTTAATTGGTGCGACCACTGAAAATCCATCTTTTGAAGTCAATAGTGCGCTGCTTTCACGTTGTCAGGTCTATACCTTAAAGGCTTTAGATGCCGATTCGATTCAGACTTTGCTTACTCAAGCCATTCAGCAAGATCAATTCTTAAAAGACCGTTATATTCAGATTGAAGAATTTGATGCTCTGATTCAGTTTGCTGCAGGTGATGCACGCAAGGCTTTAAACCTACTGGACCTGGTGGCAAGCACCTTTGAACCCGAGGTGGAAAATATCATCACCAACGCGATTGTGGTCAAGGTTGCGCAACAAAACATTGCCCGTTATGACAAGTCAGGCGAGCAACATTATGATTTGGTATCGGCTTTTATTAAGTCAATTCGTGGCAGTGACCCCGATGCTGCATTGTATTGGATGGCGCGCATGCTCAAAGGCGGTGAAGACCCGAGCTTTATTGCGCGTCGCATGTTGATTGCTGCTTCGGAAGATATTGGCAATTCAAATCCGAATGCCTTGTTATTGGCAGGCGAGTGTTTCCGCTCGGTACAAGTGCTGGGTATGCCCGAAGCGCGGATTATTTTAGGACAATGTGCAGTATATTTGGCAACCAGTGCCAAAAGTAACAGTACTTATTTGGCAATTAATAAAGCCATGGGTTTGGCTGAAAAAACCGCCAACTTACCTGTGCCACTGCATTTGCGTAATGCACCGACCAAACTGATGAAAGAACAAGGCTATGGCGTAGATTATTTGTATCCGCACAATTACCCAGAGCATTTTGTGCTACAGGACTATTTGCCGCCTGAACTGAAAGGCACAAAGTTGTATGAGTCGGCACGTAATAAACGTGAAGTGGAAGGTGAGCGTTTACAACAACGTCGTTGGCAGCAGACTCAATCCTAAGCGATTTGGTATAGCTGAAAAGATATTTGTAAAAGTATTGGCATAAAAAAAGCTCAAGAATCAACTTGAGCTTTTTTAGATTTGTTTGCAGCCTTGAGTGCTGCATTCAAAGGTTTAAAGCGGTTTGATGTTTACAGCATTCGGGCCTTTTTGACCTTGCGCAATGCTGAATTCAACTTGCTGACCTTCGTGTAAAGTCTTGAAGCCTGAGTGTGCGATTTCGCTGAAATGCGCAAACACATCTGGACCAGATTCTGGTTGAATAAAACCAAAACCTTTAGTTTCGTTAAACCACTTTACCGTGCCTTTCATTGTCGGATTTGACATAGGGAAATATCCTGCTGAATTTTAATATGTTGCAATCTAAAAAAGATTTGGAATAACTGGGAAAAAGATGCGACTTAAAATCTGAACAAACGAAGGATTACAAAATAAAACTACGGACTTAGACGATTAAAACGAACTTCATATTTTTCTAGTATGACAACAAGCATACACGGAATTGCAGAATACACAATTTAAATTCAGATAAATTTAAAAATAGGCAGACAGACTGGGCATTGTGGATGGGGCGATTTTTTCAAAGATTTGGTTTGTAAACCCTGTTTGGTCTACAGCAAAATACAAAAAACCGAGCAATGTTGCTCGGTTTTGGGAATTCAGCTTTTAAAATTGAAAAGCTTGAATTAGATATTGTCTAAGTCGATGCCTAAACGTGCAGCAACTTCTTCATAAGCTTCAACCACACCGCCTAAACCTTGACGGAAACGGTCTTTGTCGAGTTTCTTCTTGGTGTCTTTGTCCCATAAACGGCAACCGTCTGGAGAGAACTCATCACCCAACACAATACGGTCGTGGAATACACCAAACTCAAGTTTGAAGTCGACCAAAATCATGTTACCTGCATCAAACAATGCTTTTAATACATCGTTGACTTGGTAAGTTAATTCTTTCATTTTTGCCAATTGTTCAGCATTGGCCCAACCTAAAGCAATCGCTTGAGATTCGTTTACCATTGGGTCGCCAAGAGCGTCATCTTTAAAGAACAATTCAAATGTAGGTGGGGTCAGTTCTTTACCTTCTTCTACACCTAAACGACGGCAGAGTGAACCTGCAGCGTAGTTACGAATAACGCACTCTACAGGAATCATGTCTAACTTTTTCACCAATACTTCGTTTGGTGTAAGTAGTTTTTCAAAGTGAGTTTCGATACCCGCTTCAGCCAATTTTTCCATGATAAAGGCGTTAAAACGGTTGTTCACCTTACCTTTACGATCTAGTTGTTCGATTTTTTCGCCATTGAACGCAGAGGCATCATCACGAAAGACTAAAATCAGGTGGTCTGCACTGTCTGTGGTATAAACAGATTTTGCTTTACCAGTATAGAGCAAGGTTTGTTTTAACATGAGGGAACCTTTTTCAAAAAAAAATGCCTAGTACGGCTAGGCTGGCCAATTTTGGTAAATCTGGGCCAACAGATCTGCAGCTTTTTCTTGATCTGCAAAGCTGTTATCGGCATTGAATACAGCTAGGTTGTTGCTCGAACCGACAGAGGTCAATCTTAAGACATAAATCTGTTGATCGACCTTAATGGTTGCCTCGTAACGGTTCTTACTTTGACCAACAATGCTGTAATTCAGACTGCTGAGGGTGGCAAGTGTGTATTGCCAAATTGTAGCAGAATTTCCATCAATTTTGAGCAACGGATTTTGGTTTCCGTCAACTACGGGTTGAGGACGTCCAATTTGCGTACTGTCTTGAACTGTGTTGCTGCTGGCTTGCATGGCTTCAGGACGTGGCATCGCAAAACGGTTGCCACGTGCATTTTCAAGCTTAGGTGCATTTGCCGTTGCTAAAGGGTCAACGCTTGGTGCAGGATACAACGGTGTTGCAGGTCGAACCACAGAACCTTCTGGATATTGAAGTGGTGCTAAAGTAGCGGCGTCTTTATAGTCCAATGAACCATTATTGATGGCAAGAGAACTACAACCAGCCAAACTCAATACTGAAAGTGCGGCGATAAAACCAAAACGTAATTGCATCATACTAAGCTCTTTTATTGAATGACACCCGCAGCCTGAAGGGCTTCGCGTAACGGTGCACGATATTGTTCTGCAAGCGGAGTTAATGGCAGGCGAATTCCTGTACCAATTAATCCCATTTCATGAAGTGCCCATTTCACAGGAATTGGGTTCGATTCACAAAATAGAATATTGTGTAAATTTGCAATCGCACTGTTTTGTTGCTCTGCACCTGCAGCATCACCTGCGATTGCAGCCGCGCAAACTTGGCTCATGGCTTTTGGTGCAACATTGGCAGTTACAGAAATATTGCCTTTTGCACCGTGCAGCATCAATTGATATGCCGTAGCGTCATCGCCTGAATACACCACCATGTTTTTGCCTGTTAAGCCAGCCAATAATTGCTGACCACGTGGCACATCGCCCGTTGCATCTTTTACGCCCACAATATTTGGGATGTCTGCAAGACGGATGACCGTTTCATTTGACATATCTACACCAGTACGACCCGGTACATTATATAAAATGATAGGTAAATCAACTGCTTCTGCAATTGCTTTATAGTGCTGGTATAAACCTTCCTGAGTTGGCTTATTATAATAAGGCGTTACCAATAAGGCCGCATCTGCGCCCAATTGTTGTGCTTCTTTGGTCAGTTCGATGGCTTCATGCGTTGAGTTTGCACCAGTACCAGCAATGACAGGAATACGCTTATTTGCGACGCGAATAATTTCTGCGATCACTTTGGTGTGCTCTTCCATACTTAAGGTCGATGCTTCACCAGTTGTACCTACAGCAACAATACTGTTGGTACCTTGTTCTATGTGCCACTCAACGAGCTTCTCGAGACCTTTCCAATCTACGCTGCCATCTTCTAACATTGGGGTGACAATTGCGACAATTGAGCCTTGAATGGTCTGTGCTTGCTGAGTCATTTTTTAAAAAGATCCTATTTTTCCATCCACAGAGGTGTAGAAAAGGTAGATGTGGATGGTTGCAGTATTTTGATTTGGGTCAAAATTCAATCAAATTGATTAAATAATGCTTAGCCAAATTATGACTGATTCAGTGTGTCAGAACAATATGCTTTCGTCAAAGCAATCATAAACTTTGTTTAATTTAGTATTTTAGGATCAGCAGCTTGTTGTTCAAAATAAAAAAATAATAACCATCTCCTTTGTACCCAAATTTTCATTGGTATGGCGCAACCCTCATCAGCACTTTTTTAGCCTCAAGTTTGAAATACAACGCTGAATATAGGGTCTGTTGACATTTCATAAATGGCTTGCGCTGTAGGCTAAAACTGAGCAGATCAGGCATGAAACGCAGGGAATAGCGAGACTATTGCCAAGTTTCATAACGCAATCTGAGAAAGTTTTAGCCACAGCCTTTCAGGGCGAGCATATTTTTTGCTGCTATTGCGTTATGTGCCAGTCATTTAGAATGACTAAATTTCCTGTCTCATGCCTTATATCAGCTAAAAAATATGTATCGCCGCAAACATAGACAAATTGTCAACAGACCCTAGATATTTATATAAAAAAACGCTCAATTCAGAGCTTATAGCTCTTATATCTGAGTGTTTTAATCGGGATATTTTGATTTTTGACTCTTAAGAATAATAGCTTTTAAGTCTACTTATGTTGTCACTGACTTCTTAAATGGTGAGAAATCTTGTACTGAATTTACTGCTTTAAGCTGGAAAATAGCGGGTAACTTGCCAGATTTATTGTTTTTTTCGCTATGTTTTTTTCTACATGCTGCGTAACACGTTTGCGCTGATCTGAAAAAATTCACTTTGGTCTAACACTTATTGATAGCTATTGCTGCAGTTTAAAACTGCGCAAGATGCAGGCTTTCACATGGCTATCTAATTCTAGTAGAGGGACCCAATGGATAGATCAACACAACATAGCGATCAGCGGCATGCGGTTATTACCGTCGCGATCTGCTTTTTAATTGCAGTGATTGAAGGTCTGGATATTCAGGCAGCAGGTATTGCTGCGGCAGGTATCCGTGAGCATTTTGGTTTAGACAGCTCGCAGCTTGGGGTATTTTTTAGTGCGGGTATTTTAGGTTTATTGCCAGGTGCTTTGGTTGGCGGACGTTTTGCAGACCGTATTGGTCGTAAAAAAGTATTAATCTGGTCTACAGCAGTCTTTGCTTTATTTACCTTATGTACGGTGTGGGTGAATAGCTTTGAAAGCCTATTGGCGGTGCGCTTCTTGGCAGGTGCGGGTTTAGGGGCAGCCATGCCAATTTTAATTACTTTGGCATCTGAAGCTGTTTCGCCACAAAACCGTGGTCGTGCTGTGGGCTTGATGTATTGTGGTATGCCTGTGGGTGCAGCCATTTTATCTTTAATTGCCAGTACAGATTTTGGCTCAAACTGGAAAAACATTTTCTATTTGGGTGGTTTGCTGCCATTTATTGTCATTCCATTGATGATGTGGTTATTGCCAGAATCACGTGAATTCTTAAAAGCACAAGCGGCAGGTAAAGATGTCACAGCACAAAATGCTGCGCCAAAAGCATCTTTTAAAGATTTGTTTAATTCACAAAACTTATTGCGTACCTTATTTATTTGGGTGAGTTACTTCTTTACCTTGATGGTGGTTTACATCATGTTGAGCTGGTTACCATCTTTATTTATGGAATTAGGTTTCTCGCGTAAAGAAGGCAGTACTGCACAGTTCTATTTCATGGTGAGTGCGACAGTCGGTACTGTAATTTTGGGTATGCTGACCGACCGTTGGAAAAAAGCCTACGTGATTTTATTGATGTATGGTGGTATTTTGGCAGGTTTATTTGCTCTAAATGCAGCGGGTTCACTCATGCAAATGTATATGGCTTCAGCTTTGGTCGGTGCTTTTGTGATTGGCTGTCAGGGCGTGTTATATGCTTTTGGTAGTATTGTCTACCCAACCGAAGTACGTGGTACTGGGGTCGGTGTTGCCTCTGCTGTTGGTCGTGTAGGCGCAATGCTTGGCCCTGCTATTGCAGGTCAGTTGTTGGCAGCAGGCTTTGGTGCGGCTGGGGTTATTTCAGCAGCCATTCCATGTATTATTATTTCAGCCATTTTCATGTTGTTATTGGTACGTCGTATTCAAACTGTTTAAAAGGATGAGAACAGTTGAAAGACCAAATAGCCTGCACCTGCAGGCTATTTTTTTGTATGTTGATCGCTGATTTTTGAGAGAAAATGCTCGAATGAAGTGTGACAAGTACTGTCGCAAAGCTGCCTGTTCTACTGGGTGGCAATGACGCAAGCAGGGTATAATAAGTCCTAAAAAACAGTAAATATAAGAGTATCATTTGAAGCAGAAAAAATTGATTGCAGAATTTCAGTTGGATCAACAGCAGTTTTCGCTGTATCTGATTGAATATGAATTTATTTTAGAACTGAAACGCCATTTTCGAGCAACACGGACTTCTCCAAAACAAAACGCGTGGCTGGCATTTGCCGATCAAGCTACTTATGAAGATGTCAACGCAGGTATTGATGCCTTTCAGGTGATGCGTTTAACCCGACAGCATTTGGTCAATTATTTAACTCGGCATCCACTGCCTTATTTTTATTTTCATGCCGCGACTGCACGCAAAGCCAAAATCTATCCACGTTTTGTACGGCAATTATTGTTACAGCTACCGAACTATCAACATTGTGCCGAAAACGATTCTTTTTATTTTTATCAAAGCGATACAACTCAGACTTAAATTTCAGCTATGCTGAGGGTAGCGTTTAAGATGGGAAAGGAAACAGCATGCAGCAGCTGAATAATGCCTTGATTGTGGTTGATGTGCAAAATGGTTTTTGTCCAGGAGGTAATTTGGCGGTTGCAAATGCCGATCAAATTATTCCCTGCATTAATGCGTTGGGACGTGTGTTTCAGAACATTGTGATCACCCAAGACTGGCATCCTGCAACGCATGTGTCCTTTGCTGCCAACCATGCAGGCAAACAGGACTATGAGCAGATTCAGCTCAGTTATGGCGAGCAAGTGTTGTGGCCTGTGCATTGTGTGCAAGGCACAGCTGATGCTGAATTACACCCAGATTTAGATTTGCCTACAGCACAATTGATTATACGCAAAGGTTTTCACGAGCAAATAGACAGTTATTCTGCCTTTATGGAAGCAGACCGCAAAACCACCACAGGCTTGGCGGCCTATTTAAAAGCCCGTGAAATTGATACGGTTTATATTGTGGGCATTGCCACCGACTTTTGTGTGGCGTGGACGGCAATAGATGCCTGTGAGTTGGGTTTTAGCACCTATGTGATTGAAGATGCCACCAAAGCGATTGATTTAAATGGCTCTTTAGAACAAGCATGGCAACAGATGTTGGCACAAGGAGTACAGCGAGTACAAAGTCAGCACTTACTTGGCTAAAACTAGATAACGAACTGGCCGCGAAAGGGAAGGGCGAAATCTTCCTTTTTGCTATAAAAATAGATTAAATGTAAAATAAAATAAATAAAAATCAATTTTTTACATATACCCAATTTTGACGAAATGTTCTGCGATTGATTGTGGGTGTAACATGATTGTCATAATCTCTACCTACCATGCCTTGCACAGAGGCGAAATAAGCAGACTGTCTTAAAAACAGCATAGAGAAGATATGGAACACTTTCAGCATTCATCTGATACTTATTTTAATCGTGAACTCTCTTTAATTGAGTTTAACCGTCGGGTCTTGGCGCAAGCTTTAGACCCAGAGTTACCTATTTTAGAGCGACTCAATTTTTTAATTATTTTTTCACGTAATTTAGATGAGTTTTTTGAAATTCGCGTTGCAGGTTTAATGAAGCAACTCGATTTGAATGCCATTACCCGTACCCCAGATGCCATTCCGACTGAACAGGTCTTGGTAGAACTGTCTGATAAAGTGCATCAGGCGGTGAAGCAGCAATACGACACTTTAAATTATGCCATTTTGCCGCAGCTGCAAAGTTTAGGGATTCACTTTATTCAATACCATGACATTGTGGATAAACATAAAGCGTGGATTGCCGATTATTTTGCCCGTCAGGTACAGCCTGTTTTAACGCCAATTAGCCTAGACCCATCGCATCCATTTCCGCGTTTGGTCAATAAAAGTCTGAACTTTATTGTCAGTTTACAAGGCAAAGATGCTTTTGGACGTGAAATTGAAATGGCGATTGTGCCTGCGCCACGCTCTTTGCCACGTTTAATCAATTTGCCAAAAGAAGTGGCAGGTAGTGCGACTGAACATATTTTCTTGACTGCGATTATTCAGCAGCATATCAATGATCTGTTCCCAGGCATGAAAGCCACAGGTTGCTATGCGTTTCGAGTGACCCGCAATGCCGACCTGATTTTGGCCGAAGATGTCGATGATTTGGCAGTTGCCTTAAAAGATGAATTATCGTCACGTCGTTTTGGGCGTGCGGTACGTTTAGAAATTGAAGATGATTGCCCGCAAGATATTATTGATTATTTGCTCAGAGAGTTTGATTTAGATGAGCAGCAATTATATCGGATTAGCGGGCCGATTAACCTGTCGCGTCTGACCAGTAGTTTTGACCGACCTGAATTGAAATATCCACCTTTTGCACCTGTGATTCCAAAAATATTTCGGAAGCAAAAACCGATGTTTGAGATTCTGAAAAAGCAGGATGTGTTGCTACATCACCCATTTGACTCTTTTCAGCCGGTGATTAATTTACTCAAAGAAGCGGCGAAAGACCCAAATGTGTTGGCGATTAAGCAAACGCTGTATCGTAGTGGCCCAGATTCTGAAATTGTGCAGGTACTTGCAGAAGCCGCACGTAATGGCAAAGAAGTCACTGCCGTGATCGAGCTACGCGCACGTTTTGATGAAGAATCCAACATTATGGTCGCCAACGTCTTGCAAGAGGCAGGCGCAGTGGTGGTGTATGGCATTGTCGGCTATAAAACCCATGCCAAAATGATTTTGATTGTGCGTCGTGAGCAAGATCAGTTGGTGCGCTATGTGCATTTGGGTACAGGCAACTATCATGCGGGCAATGCACGTATGTACACCGACTATGGTTTGATGACCACACATCCTGATATTTGTGAAGATGTGCATCGGGTGTTTCAGGAACTCACAGGCATGGGCAGATCGGCAAAATTAAAAAACTTGCTGCATGCACCATTTACCTTGCACAGTGAATTGCTCAAACTGATTGAACAAGAAATCGGGTTTGCACAAGCAGGCAAAGCTGCCCGAATTATCATTAAAGTCAATGCATTGACTGAGCCTGAGTTAATTACGGCTTTGTACCGTGCTTCGCAGGCAGGGGTACAGGTCGATTTAATTATCCGCTCGATTTGTTGTTTGATTCCAAAAGTGAAAGGTATGTCTGAGCATATTCATGTCCGTTCGATTGTGGGACGCTTTTTGGAACATACCCGCGTGTATTATTTTGAGCATGGTGGTGCAAAAAAATTGTACTGCGCCAGCGCAGACTGGATGGGGCGCAACTTATTTTCACGGGTGGAAACTTGCTTCCCTATTTTGGATGAGAAAATTAAACAGCGTATTGTAGAAGATGGCTTGCTGAGTTATTTGCATGACAATCAAAATGCGTGGGAGCTACAAGCCAATGGCGAATGGCAGAAAGCTGCTGTGGTGGGGCAGGCTGCTGTACACAATGCGCAAATGTATTTGGTCGAGCAGAAGCAGTTGAATGTGTAAATTGGGCTGCAGTAAATGGATGTGATCTAGCATCTGTGAGTATAAAAAACCTGAGTATGTGTGCATACTCAGGTTTTTATGCTTTTAAGGCATCTCATGGATTATTTTAAGAAGCTCTTGAATGTTTGCCTTTTAGAATTTCAGTTCGCAGGCTTTGCGCCAACTCAGCCGATTGGCTGTCCATGCCATTAACCATAAAGGCATGGCGCATCAGCACATTGGTCGGATTTGGCATACTCACCAATTCATAATGCGTAGACAGTTCATCTAGTAATTCATTCGGTAAATGCACTGCATTTTCACGAGCAGATAATTGATGCACCAAACGCTCTGCTGCCTGCACTGCAGATAACTGCATGGCTTCGACTGCGGTTGATAAACCACTGCGAGTTTGCAACACAAAACGCTTTTCTTCACGATAACGCTTATACAGCACTTCAGACAATAACTGGAACACCGTGCCAATCATGGCCATACAGGCTGCTGCATTTGGTGTATTGGCTGCAATACTGAGTGTTGCTCCATCTTCATGGAATGGTTGTACTGTTTGAATGTCGGAACGGTTTAACTTGTAGTGTTGTACGCACAGTTCAATGCTTTTGTTCAGGAAAATCTGACATAAGCTAAAATAAGGCACAGACACACTTTGCGTGACCGTGTCTAATAATTGTTTCGGGTCATAAAACTGAATATTCAGCGCAATGTTGTTTTGCTCTTGGCTTTGCTCAATGGCTTTGTTTGCTTTAGGCGACATCACAGGTTTAGGCTGTTGCTGTGCCTGCGCAAGTGCCAAAGCCGTTTGATGTTTTTCTTGTTCAAGGGCTTGCGTCAATAATTGTAATTCGTGTTTAAGGCGAGATTCATTATTAATGCGTGCTAAATATTCACTACGACTTGGACGGGCAATCGCGCGATAAGCCAACCATAACAAGCCATGAACCAATAATGATAAAAGTGTCGCTAACCATTGGGTACGCAGAATTTCACCAATACTTGGCTGAATTAAGGTAATTTCAATGCTGCCGACTTTCTTTTCATTGATGATTGCATCGCGGACAAAGACTTCACCTTCACGGGTACGTGACTGTCCACCTGTCGCCAAGACCTGATTTTTCGCATCTAAAATACGAATAGAAGCAATGCTTGGATTGGTGGCATAACGATTCACCAATAATGCCAGTGATACTGTATTGGCAGGTTCCAGCTCAGAAAGGCTGTCTGTGACCAGTTGGCTGGTCATTAACTGCCCCTGATTGGCGCGGTTTTCATTTAATTGGTGTGTTGTTGCAAGCACCAATAAAAAGGTGTGAAAAGCAAAACTTACAATCAATAGGCTAGCAAATAGCCCTTGTCTAGGCGCATTCAAGGTAAAACTTCCAAGGCATTTATATTCAATTTAGATTATGATTCTCACAATAGTTGTAGCTCAGACCCGAGTCAATTCATGCGAGAAATCATTCTTATATCATTTTTAGGACCTGACCAACCTAATCAGTTTACTCGATTAATGCAGGTATTGTCCGCTCATTCCTTACAAATCTTAGATGTTGGCCAAGCTGTTATTCATAATCAACTGACTTTAGGTATTGTTGTTGCATCAGAAGACCAGACTGCAACTGCTTTAGCCATGAAGGAGATTCTGATTTTAGCACATGATATTGGCTTAACTGTGCGTTTTAAACCAATCTCTGCAACTGAATATGAGCAATGGGTCAAAGAAGGCGGTCGTACCCGTTATATCGTGACTGCACTGGCACCAGAGCTGAATGCCTCACATTTACAGGCGGTCACGCATATTGTATCTAGCCAAGGTTTTAACATTGAAACTGTAACCCGTTTGTCGGGTCGCCCACAGCTTAATGTAGCCGAAGATGAACCTAAACGTGCTTGCATTCAGTTTGGATTAAGTGGACAAATGCTAGATGCAGTTGCCATGCGTGCTGCGTGTTTAAGCCTGTCGAATGAACTGAGTGTGGATGTCGCGGTACAAGAAGACAATGCCTACCGTCGTAACCGCCGTTTGGTGTGTTTTGACATGGACTCAACGCTCATTGAACAAGAAGTGATTGATGAGTTGGCGATTGAGGCAGGTGTGGGCGATCAGGTGGCGGACATTACCGAACGTGCCATGCAGGGTGAACTGGATTTTCAGCAAAGTTTCCGCGCGCGCGTAGCATTGCTCAAAGGTTTAGATGCTGCTGTGTTGCCTAAAATTGCCGAACGTCTGACCGTGACCGAAGGTGCTGAACGCCTGATTTCAACCCTGAAATCTTTGGGTTATCGCACCGCTATTTTGTCGGGCGGTTTCCAATATTTCGCAGAATATCTGCAGGAAAAATTGGGGATTGATGAAGTGCATGCCAACATTCTAGATGTGGAAAATGGCATGGTTACAGGCGAAG
Organism: Acinetobacter seohaensis; assembly: GCF_056431365.1. Lineage (NCBI taxonomy): Bacteria > Pseudomonadati > Pseudomonadota > Gammaproteobacteria > Moraxellales > Moraxellaceae > Acinetobacter > Acinetobacter seohaensis. Next base: position 6,659 of record NZ_JBWKMK010000049.1, on the reverse strand, counting down.
TAAAAGGTCACATTGTGGATGGTGCGCGTAAGGCATTATTGCTACGTGAACTGGCAGACAAAATGGGGATTTCTTTGGAACAAGCCATTGCGGTGGGTGATGGTGCGAACGACTTACCAATGCTTTCTATTGCAGGTTTAGGTGTGGCGTTCCGTGCTAAACCGTTGGTACGTCAAAACGCCAATCAAGCCATTTCAAGCGTGGGCTTAGATGGTGTGCTGTACTTATTGGGCGTGCATGACAAAGACTTGAACCGTGCCTAATATGACAATTCAATGAAAAAAACGCAGCAGTCATGCTGCGTTTTTTGTTTGTATAATCAGCAGATAACGATGAACGGTAAACAAAAACTGTCGATAAAAACCGCAACAGCATTGAATGAAAAAAATATTTTTTAAGGCAAAAAAATAAGGTGTTTTTTTGTAATGACACGCGAATAAAGAGCTAGCTTAGCTTCCCGAAAACTACAAAATTTAAAAAATGTAATGACAATATAATATTGCGACAAGGTGTGTCGCTTTATAAAAATACAAGTCTTTTTTTATCTAGAAAACGCAGCATAATGCAGACATAGAATTTAAATCGACATCCATTATTTATTTAAACGGTATTTGAAGTCGCAGACCAATTCAAAAAGAGGCTGCATCTTTAGACGGAGGTTTTTATGCTAACAGCGAATTTAGCGACCATTGTAGGCTTAAGCCTCGTCGCAGCTGCGTTGATTGCTGTTTTCTTTTCGCCTTATCGTCGCTGGTTAAACTTTATGTTGGCAGGTATGGTGTTTTGGGGTTTATTGGAAGTGGTGCGCTACAGTGTGCAAAGCGTATTTGAACTGCCAATTACCTACAGTTACTTGTCGGCAATTTTCTTGGCGATGACTTTGGTGACTTTATTATTATTACGAGAAGACCGTCGGGCAGAGCGTGCTTTGGCAAAACGTCGCTATATCGAACATACCCCAGTCTATGAAGACGATCAGCAGCAGTGCTCAAGCCGCTAAATCGTACAGACTAAATTCAAAAACTTTAAAAAGATGCAACTGGTTTGCATCTTTTTTGCTTTATCTGTACGGCAGTTTGCGCCATCCAAACAGCGACAAAATTTTAACACCCTCCTAAAGATTGTTATACAAAGCCTTGCAGCAAAAAGCGGGAGTTGTGATAGGATGAGTCTGTTCATTATCCAACAATTACAATAGGCTTCACTGTCATGAAACTTTCTGCAATTCCTGTGGTCAAACTTCCTTTGGTTGATGTCAGCACCGATCCACTTGACCTTCTCGTGGCAGGTTTGGCATTGCGTATGAAACAACTGGCACGTACCAGTCCAAAATTTATTGAGTTGGTGCATGAACGCCAGTTCCGTATTCAAATTGGCACAGACTTGGGTATGGCGCGTCAAATTATTGTCAACAATGGACATATTGACACTGTGGCAGGCGATGCAGAAAAAGCCGATTTTATTTTGCAGTTTGCAGACAGCGAGCAAGGCGTAAAAACCTTAATGAAAGGTGATCCAACTGCATTTATGACAGGCATGCAAAATGGCAGCATTAAAATGGAAGGTGATTTTGGCTTATTGGTGTGGTTTAACCAAGCAGCGAAATTGATTCCACCTAAACTACCAAAACCTGTAAAAGAAAAAATTAAAATGGCACGCCAGTTTATTAAACAAAAAACGGGTAAATAAGCTGCTCAGACCCAAACAAAAACCTCTGATCAATTTTTGACAGAGGTTTTTTTATATGTGATTTACTCGACTTCCAAACAAAAAGTCACAGGCCCGTCATTTACCAAATGCACTTTCATATCGGCAGAGAAAATACCTGTTTCCACCCTGTCAAACTGACTTTTGGCATAGTCCACCAATTGTTCATACAGCGCTTTGGCATCGTTTGGGGGCATCGCAGGGCCAAAATCAGGACGTAAACCTTTTTGAGTCTGTGCCATGAGGGTAAATTGTGAAACCAATAACACACTGCCATTGGCCTGACGGACATTCCAACCCATTTTGCCTTGTTCATCATCAAAAAAACGATATTTTAAAATTTTATCAATCAGCTTTTTGCCTTTCTCAAAATTATCGTCTTTGCCTAAGCCCAAAAATACCAAAATACCCTGTTGAATCTCGCCAGTGATTTCACCATCGACCACGACTTTGGCTTCAAGAACTCGTTGTAATAATGCGCGCATGGGGGACTAATTTTCTCAGTGTGGGGGATGGCTGCAGATTGTAGCAAACTTAGGCACTTTGGCGTGCATTAACATCAATCACGAAAGCATCACAACGGTAGCTGCCCGCAGAGAGGTAAAATATCTTGGGAAGGCTACACTTCAGCAAAGTTGTAACAAGATTGTCGATAAAAGCCCTTTTTTGCTGAATAAAGTATGCTTTAATGCAAGAAGTACCGCGAAATGATGATCCCTATGACCCCCATTATTCAATCTCTGCTCGATACTGATTTATATAAATTCACCATGTTACAGGTGGTGCTGCATAAATTTCCGCAAACGCACAGTGTGTATCAATTCCGCTGCCGTAATCTTGAAGATACCGCGTATCCACTGAGCGATATTTTAGCTGAGTTGAATGCGCAGCTTGATCATTTGTGTCAGTTGAAATTTAAAGAAGATGAATTGCAGTATTTGCGTAATTTACGCTTTATTAAAAGTGACTTTGTCGATTATTTAGAATTATTTCAGCTCAAGCGTCGTTTTATTCACGCCAGTATTGATGCGCAAGGTCGTTTGGATATTCGGGTAGAAGGCCCGATGGTACAGGCCATGATGTTCGAGATTTTTGTCCTGGCAATTGTCAATGAACTGTATTTTCAGCGCATCCGTAATGATGAGGTTTGGGCAGAAGGTGAGCGCCGTTTACAGCAAAAAATTGCCCTGATTCAAAGTTACCAACAGCAGCAACTGCCTGAAGATCCACCATTTTTGGTTTCAGATTTTGGTACGCGCCGCCGTTATAGTTTTGCATGGCAAAAGCACGTGATTGCGGCTTTTCATCAAGCTGTACCTGAAGTGTTTCGTGGTACTAGTAATGTACTGTTGGCTAAAGAATTAGGCATTACCCCCATTGGGACAATGGCACATGAGTTTTTACAGGCATTTCAGGCGCTAGATGTACGTTTACGTGACTTCCAAAAAGCCGCACTAGAAACTTGGGTGCAAGAATATCGGGGTGATTTAGGCATTGCCTTGACTGATGTGGTCGGGATGGATGCTTTCCTGCGTGACTTTGATTTGTATTTTGCCAAGTTATTTGATGGCTTGCGACATGACAGTGGCGACCCGTATGTGTGGGGCGATAAAGCTTATGCACATTATAAAAAGCTAAAAATTGACAGTAAAACTAAAATGCTGACCTTCAGTGATGGCTTAAATGTCGAAAAAGCATGGGCCTTGCATCAGTATTTTAAAGACCGTTTTCAGGTTAGTTTTGGGATTGGTACCAACTTAACCAATGATATGGGGCAAACTGCGCTAAATATTGTGTTGAAATTGGTGGAATGTAATGGTCAGTCGGTGGCGAAATTGTCCGATAGTCCGGGTAAAACCATGACCGATAATGACACCTTCTTGGCATATTTACGCCAAGTTTTTGAAATACAAACGCCTGTTTAAAACCTGAGCACATTGAAAAAACCGAAGAAAATCTTCGGTTTTTTTCTAGATTAAAGCATGTGATTGTTAAAATTCTGCGAAAGTTATGAAAAAAACAGCATGCTATCAAAAATGACCTATACTAAGTTAAAGTTGATTGCCAAACAGACTGAACCGCATAAAAATGAGCACTTCTCCATTCAATTTTGGACTGCTGATTGAAGCAGAAGATTTAGTTCCCTTTTTAGGGCATGAAAAATTGCGCATTGTCGATTTGAGCCGCAATTCGGTGTACGAGCAATTGCATCTTCCGCATGCTTTACAGGTCAAACCGAGCATGTTGCTACGTCAGGATGAAGATACATCGGGTTTATTGCCTGAACCCGAGGCTTTACAAGACTTGATTCAGTATTTGAGTATTTCCCCTGAGCATCATGTGGTCGCCTATGACGATGAAGGTGGCGCATGGGCAGGGCGTCTGATTTGGAATTTACACTGTTTAGGCTTTGAAAATACCAGTTTACTAAATGGTGGGATTCACGCATGGTTGGCAGCAGGTTTTCCAACTACTTCTGAGGTTGAACCGCTAACACCCGTCAGCATGCTTGTTCCTGTTGCCGAGCAAAATCAGTATCGAATTCAATATGATGAGCTATTAGAAAAGTGCCAAAACCAGTCGGTGCAACTTTGGGATTGCCGCACCATAGATGAATATACAGGGCTGCGTTTGGCTGCACGACGCGGCGGTCACATTCCTGGGGCATTGCATTTTGAATGGAGTACTGCCCTTAATCGTGAAAATCATTTAAAATTGCATCCCTTAGAACGCACACGACAGCGTCTGGAACAACTCGGATTCAATTTAAACGAACCTGTAGTGGTGTATTGTCAGTCACATCACCGTTCAGGTTTGGCCTACATTTTAGGGCGTTTATTGGGTTGGAAAATTCAGGCCTATGATGGTGCGTGGAGTGAATGGGGCAACCGCCCTGACAGTCCTGTTATTACTGGAGAGTTGCCGTCTTGAGCCTCACATCACGTTTAAAAAAACAAATTTTCATTCAGGCACAACGCGTTGTGCCACAACATCAATTATCACGTGTTGTGGGTAAACTTGCAGCCAGTGAGCATCCTGTGCTCAAAAATGCGGTGATCACTGCATTCAAGGCGCAATACGGCATTGATATGTCTTTGGCAGAACAAAGCAATGCCTTGAAATATAAATCTTTTAATGAATTTTTTACCCGTTCTTTAAAGCAGGGTGTGCGGGAAATTGACAGCAATCCGAACAGCATTGTATCGCCTGCAGATGGGGCGATTTCACAGTTGGGTAAAATTGAAGATGGGGCAATTTTTCAGGCCAAAGGTCAGCAATTTACTGTTGAAAACTTAATTGCCGACCCGCAATTGGCTGAACCATTTAAAAATGGTCAATTTGCAACCGTGTATTTATCTCCGCGCGATTATCACCGTGTACACATGCCTTTTGCAGGCACACTCACCGAAACTTTATATGTGCCAGGTGAGTTGTTTTCTGTCAATCAAACCACAGCCGAAAATATTCCGGGTTTATTTGCCCGCAATGAGCGCATGGTGTGTTTGTTTGATACCGAATTGGGTCGTATGGCGGTTGTTTTGGTGGGTGCCATGATTGTGGCGGGCATTGAAACCGTGGCGACAGGCAAGGTCAAACCATCGGGGCGTTTGGAACTGAATCAACACCAATTATTCCTTGAAAAAGGTGCAGAATTAGGACGTTTTTATTTGGGTTCAACCGCGATTGTTTTGTTTGAAGAAAATAAAATGCAGTGGGATGCCGAATTCAAAGCCAACTCTGTGGTGGAAATGGGGAAAAAGTTAGGCTTTTTACTTTAATTTTCAATTTATAACGTTACAATTATCCCTCAATATTAAATATCTGCCTATTTTGTAGGCAGATGCATTATAAAGTGAGGGTTTTATTTATGTGGTTATGGATTTTACTTGCCTTAATTGCAGCGATTATTTATTTGGTTCTTACTTCTTATAATTCGCTGCAGCGTAAGGCGCATGATATTAAAGAGTCTTTATCCAATATTTCTGTCTCAATTAGTAAAAAAGTTAATTTAATTAATCAGCTTATGGATGTTGTTCGAGGTTATCAAGAAAGTGAGCAATTGACACATTTAACAGTAGTTAAAGAAACAGGAATGAATGCTATCTATTCTAGTTATCAAGATAGTAATATGATGTTAACGAACTTACAGGGTATGGCTGAGAGATACCCTGATTTAAAGGCAGACCAACAATACCATCGCTTAATTACAAATATTGAGCAATGTGAGCATGAAATTTCTCAATGGCGCAATGAATATAATGCTCGCGTGAAAGCTTATAACTCACATCGTTCATCTATCCCTACGATTTTTGTTGCTAACGGGATGGGTTTTTCTGAAGCACCATATCTTGATTTAACAATAGAAAATGCAGAACAAACTATTTTAAAAGATTTTAAAATGGATGATGGAGAGCGTTTGAATGCTTTATTTAAATCAGCAAAAGATAATATTGTAGATGGTTCTAAAGCCTTAGCCTCAACCTCTAAAGTTGTATTGGATAAAGCAGCAGATACAAGCAAAAAAATTGCGTCTAGTGAACAAGTACAAGGAATTGTAGATAAAGCAAATGTTTATATGGGGAAGCCAAGTACAACTAAATTCTTCTATTTATTATCTGATTCGACACCAAAAGGTCCTGTAAAAATAGAAGAAATTATTATGTTGGCTGAAGATCCAAATTGGGTTGAACAAGTCCGTTTATCAGAAGTCGGGACAGAACAGTGGATGAGCTTTGAAGAATGGACTACGCTTCATACACAACCAACACTGCAATTACAACAACGTGATATTTAACTTAAATAGACTCTCCCTTCTATTATAAGAGCATAGGTATCTACACAATTTCCATGTTTTGCGTTAAATTGAAGAGCATGCTCTTCAATTTTAACATCTCTCGCTTAGATCAGCGCCTTGTCAAACGTTACAACAACCTTGTTCAGTTCAATATGAA
>NZ_JBWKMK010000048.1:0-35625 GCF_056431365.1 Acinetobacter seohaensis | reverse complement strand
TTATCAGAAGTTTTAATCTTCATCACCGCCGATGGATGTGCATTATAGGTGAAATATTTCGCCTTGCAACCCCTCTTTTTAAGTTTTATGAGTTTTTTAGTCCGAACGGTTATTTATTCGGCAAAATCATTTAGATCTGTATTATTCTTGCTCAAAATTAGCAGTATGCTTATTTTCCAATATTAGCTACACTACTTTTATGTTCATTCGTGTTGTATTGAAATGACTCAAAATTTAAAAATAATAACCTTGCTGTCATTTGTAGCAATGCAAACACCTATTTTGTATGCTGCACCTGCATCAAATCTTTATAACACTACATTCTCCATTTTAGCGTATGCAAAATGGCAAGCTAGCACGCCCAAACTTTGTGTCGTAAATCAAGATAATATTGCACAACAATTCAAAAAACATGCCCCATTACATAATAAATATGACATTCAACCCATTCAAAGCCATGAAATATCTAAAAGTAATTGTCAAATATTAATTTTTTCTACGCTTTCTGCTGCACAAGAACAACATACCTTAAATACTCAAGTTCGATTTCCAGCCCTATCTATTAGTTTAAACAATCTGGAATGTGAAACTGGCAGCGCTTTTTGTCTTTATAAAAAAAATGATAACTATGCTTTTAAAGTCAACATGGAAAGCTTGACTCAATCTCAAGTGCATATTGATCCGCGTGTATTACTGCTTGCAAAAACATCGGAGTCAAACTCATGAAGCAGTTATACACTCCAATTACCTTGCATCAATTATTCACACGCGCACAACTCACTATCTTTGCTCTGACTTTTACAATTTGTTCAATGATTTTTCTGGTCATTTCAACCTACACCATGAACACCTTCGCAAAAAATAGTTTGCAAAGTTTATCTGCAGCATTAAATGAACGTATTCAACCGGCTGTTGTATTCAATGACCAAATAACACTGAACGAAATTCTGTCTGAACATACGCAGCGTTATTCTATTCGTTCAATTGAAGTACGCTCACCTAAACAGACACGTATTGCCTTTATTGAACAGCAAGGTCTAGAGCATTTTTCAATTCAGGCTTTATTGGACTATCTGTTTTTTAATCATCCTGTTCGGCTGAGTATTGACCATGATCAGCAAAACTATGGTGAGTTGGTGGTGTATGGAAACTCTAGTGACTTGGTCAGTTTTTTTTATAAAATCGTTTTAGGATTAATTTTCGGTTTTATTTTGCTTTTAATTGCTGTGTTTTGGTCAATTAATTCAATTTATCAATATCTCATGCAATCTTTAAGTTCTATTGTCAGCTCGGCACAGGAGATCAGTGCACAAAAAAATTATAAGCTGCGCGTTTCAAGTTCAGATATTCAAGAACTTCATGAACTGAGTTATGCCTTTAATGGCTTACTCAATGAGATTGAACAATCCCATAAGAATTTATTGGTTGAAAATCATAAACTGCAATTTCAGTCGCAATACGACAATTTAACGCAGTTGCCAAATCGTAATTATTTTTATGAAACACTGTTTAAGCTATTTACCCAGCCTTCTGCTACGGCTGCAGTATTTTTTTTAGACATTAATAACTTTAACCAAATCAATAACCAATTTGGGCATTTGACGGGCGATAATATTTTACGTGATTCATCACATTGTCTAATTCAGATTTTGCCCTCACATGCGTTTGTTGCGCGTTTAGGTGGCGATGAGTTTGCAGTAATCTTAACTGGCTCACACTCCACTGCAGAATTAGAGGATTATTGTCAAAAGATTCATGCTTGCTATACCTCTACATTTAAGTATGAACAACAACAAGTTTCCTTAAATGTCAGTATTGGCGTAGCATTGATTGAATATGCAAAAACTCCTGAAAATTTAATTGCCGATGTCGATCGCGCAATGCTCAAAGCCAAACGTGATCAATCAAAATGGTATATTTCACCTCAATCAAACAATAAACAGGTTCCTTATGCTTAAAAAAGTTCTGATCGGCACACTTATTCTTGTTATGGTTTCACTCAGTGCTTGCATGAGTTTGGGGAATGTCAGCTATAAGCAGGCGCGCATGCTAAAACAAGAAGGCTTTATTTTAAGTGATGATGGCTGGACCTTAGCCCTGCCTGAACGCTTGTTATTTGGTTTTGATGAATACGCCATTCAAAATAGCCAAAAAGAACGCCTCAACCAATTGGCACAACAGCTGCATAAATATGACTTGGATAAACTCAAGTTTATTGGTCACACAGACAACGTAGGTTTAGCCAGCTACAATCAAACCCTATCGGAAAAACGCGCCCAAAATGTGGCTCAGATCTTTTTAGATCAGGGTTTTGAAAGAAAAAATATTCAGGTGATTGGACGTGGTGCAACACAACCAATGGTAAGCAATGACACACCAGCAAATCGTGCCACCAACCGACGCGTCAATGTGACGATTGTGCCTTAATAAAAAAGACACTAAAACTTTTCTTATATTGAGCCTCATTCTTGAGGCTTTTTTATGCTGACCAATAACTAATACGAAATCAATTTTAAACCAACAAGGCTTTCATAAATTTCAGGCATAAAAAAACCGCTTAACGCGGTATCTTTATTGACTTAACCATTTCTACTTAGTATCTGTTCTATTTAGAAAATGGTCGGAGCAGTAGGATTCGAACCTACGACCCCCTGGTCCCAAACCAGGTGCACTACCAGGCTGTGCTATGCTCCGTTTATCTCTCAAAGAGATTGGGGTGAATGACGGGATTCGAACCCGCGACAACTGGAATCACAATCCAGGGCTCTACCAACTGAGCTACATCCACCATCATGTTTGGTTCTTTTATACCAAGCTACCAAAAAATGGCGCGCCTGACAGGATTCGAACCTGTGACCATCCGCTTAGAAGGCGGATGCTCTATCCAACTGAGCTACAGGCGCATGACCGATGATACATAATATCATGCGATACGTTGCCTTGAAGAATTGGTCGGAGCAGTAGGATTCGAACCTACGACCCCCTGGTCCCAAACCAGGTGCACTACCAGGCTGTGCTATGCTCCGATTCATCTCAGCTTTTTGTGTATCGCACATCGTGCGGTACGGTGTGCATTCTAGGCGCGACGCCCGAAGACGTCAACACCTATATTTAAAAAAAATTAAAAAAAAGCTTCAACCGTATATTTATCAAACATTTTTGATATTTTTCAATCAATTTTAGCGTTTTAAGCTCGCACTGAAATTCAACATACGATCTAGTGGTAATTTAGCACGTTCTGCCATGGCAGGTTCAACGAATACTTCTTGATCACCCGTTTGCAATACATGCAAAATTCCATCCAATTCATTCATCGCCATCCACGGGCAGTGTGCGCATGAACGACAGGTTGCACCCTCACCTGCAGTTGGCGCTTCAATTAGAATTTTATTAGGTACAGCTTGCTGCATCTTATAGAAAATACCGCGGTCAGTTGCCACAATTAAACGCTCGTGTGGCAAAGTTTTGGCTGCTTGAATAAGCTGCGATGTACTGCCCACTGCATCAGCTACATCAATAACTGATTCTGGTGATTCTGGATGCACCAAGACTGCTGCATCTGGATACATGGCTTTCATATTGGCAATACCGCGTGAACGGAATTCTTCATGCACAATACACGAGCCATCCCAAAGCAGCATGTCTGCGCCAGTTTTCTTTTGAATATAGCGTCCTAAGTGCTGATCTGGCGCCCAAATGATTTTTTCACCTAAGCTATCGAGATGTTCAATAATTTCAACCGCACAGCTTGAGGTAACGACCCAATCTGCACGCGCTTTTACCGCAGCCGATGTATTGGCATAAACCACGACTGTATGATCAGGATGAGCATCACAGAAGCGGCTAAACTCATCGACAGGACAACCCAAGTCCAGTGAGCAAGTTGCTTCTAAAGTTGGCATAAGAATGGTTTTTTCTGGCGATAAAATTTTGGCAGTTTCGCCCATAAATTTTACACCAGCTACGACCAACGTGGTTGCCGCATGATCACGACCAAAACGTGCCATTTCCAGTGAATCTGAAACACAGCCACCAGTTAATTCTGCCAGTTCCTGTACTTCAGGATCGCAGTAATAATGAGCAACCAAGACAGCATTGCGCTTTTCGAGTTCTGCTTTAATTTGCGCAAATTTTTCCTGCTTGGCTTGCTCACTCAAATGATGTTCTTTGGTTTCACCCAAGCGATCTAAATGCGCCTGCACAATTGATTTGGCTTCATTGGCAATTAAATTGGTCGCATCATTCATAACAACGTCTTCTCTATCTTCATGCTTGCCCGAACACAAGCTTACTCAAGTCACTGATGATATGGGGGCAATTTGCTCATTCACCAGCCCTTTGCCGATTGAATGCTAAAAAAGCCTCACAACGGAGGCTTTATCACTCAATTTGAATTTTTACGAACGGTAATCCGCGTTGATCTTGACATAATCGTAAGACAAGTCACAAGTATAGACTGTATCTGTCGCTTGACCACGTCCTAAATTTACACGAATGGTCATTTCGGTTTGTGCCATGACTCGCGCCCCCGCTGCTTCGGTATAGTCGGCAGCAGCACCGCCATCTTTGCAAATTTGCACATCATCCAACCAAACCTGAATTTTTTCAACGTCTAAATTTGGCACGCCTGCATAACCAATTGCAGCAAGAATACGCCCCCAGTTTGGATCTGAGGCAAAAATGGCCGTTTTTACCAATGGTGAATGTGCAATGCTGTACGCAATATCACAACATTCTTGGGTATTGTCACCATCTTCAACACGTACCGTGATGAATTTTGTTGCACCTTCACCATCACGGATAATCAGTTGTGCCAAACGCAACATCACACGATTCAAAACATCTAATACCACAGCATAACGCGGGTCATTTTCACTGCAAATTTCAGTGCCACCCGCCTGACCTGTCGCCACCAAGATACATGAATCATTGGTCGAGGTATCGCCATCTACAGTAATACGGTTAAATGATTGTTCTACGCTGCGTTTGAGCAATTGCTGCAAGATGTCATGTTGAATTGGTGCATCGGTTGCAACATAGCTAAGCATGGTCGCCATATTTGGGCGAATCATACCTGCGCCTTTAGAAATGCCTGTCATACTATAAGTAATGCCATCTAACTCAAACTGCTCAGATGCACCTTTGGGTGTGGTATCTGTGGTCATAATACCTGTCGCAGCATCATGCCAAGCATCCTCACGTAACGATGCCAGCGCAGGTGCTAAACCAGCAACCAAGCGTTCAATCGGCAATTGCTCGCCAATCACACCTGTAGAAAATGGCAAAACTTCTTGGGTAGATACACCTGCCAATTCAGCCAATTTGGCACAGGTAATTTCTGCATTTTGCATACCCAATTTGCCTGTACCCGCATTGGCATTGCCTGTATTAATGACCAAGTAACGCGGATTGCCCTGAGCTAAATGTGCTTTGGACACATACACAGGTGCAGCGCAAAATGCGTTTTGAGTAAAGACACCCGCCACATTTGAGCCTGCTGCAAATTCAAAAATAACCAGGTCACGTCGGTTCTGATAACGCACATAAGCCTCTGCTGAACCAATTTTTACACCTTTGACCACATGCATGTGTGGCATAGAGACGTCACCAACTGCCATTTTGAAATTTCCAGTACAAATTTGAGAATGTCACAGCTTAGTGGAAATTGAAGAAAAAATCGAGCATCCACCCTGCTTGATTCAACTTTTGTTAATACACAAGGTCATATATAAAAAACCAGCCCGTATGGACTGGTTTTAATCTTCAATGTAATGCATCAGCAACTAAAATTATACTGATTGAGCCTATTTGGATTATGGCGTAGTCGCAACCACGGTTTCACCCAATAAAGCCTGTTTTGCACGTTCTTGACTTGCTGCAGATAAAGCAGGATTTGCAGCCACAATACGATTTACATTGGCAGCATTCGCAGGTGCAATCGCTGCAGTCTGCAACACGATTGGACGCTGATCTGGATTAGCAAAGGTATAACGAATACCTGTGCGTGGGCTTGCCACAGTCACGTGACCATTATCCACTTGTACCTGTGCAGTGGTCGCACCCACAGCAGCTTGAACTTTTGCAGGAGTTGTCGTTGTTGCCGCATTTGCAAATGCGAAAGTAGGCAAGCTCAAGGCAACAATCATTAAAGGTTGTAATACTTTTTTCATTTTTTGTTCCACACGTGGATATTGCATGTGCAACTAAATAGCATTTAATTCCAAAATCTGCAAATGCTATACACATCTTGCAAAACTATTACCACAAAGATTTTGCACCCCAAAATACAAAAAGCAGAACCAAAGTTCTGCTTAAGTTGTAACAAGTCAGGTTTAGATTTTACCGTGACACTGTTTATATTTCAGTCCTGAACCACATGGGCATGGCGAGTTACGGCTTGCAGGTGGAACAACCGTTTGCTCAGCAGCACTGTACTGTGGTTCTGATTCAAAGGTTTCGCCCGTTAAACCATCTACATCAGCATGTGAAAGATTAAGCTGCATCGCTTCTGCTTGCGCTTGCTGTTGAGCTTCCATCGCTGCCAGTTCTTCAGGTGTTGGGACATGCACACGCGAAAGATCGGTAACGACATCAGCTTTAATCACACCCAACATATTCACAAATAAGTTAAAGGCTTCTTTTTTGTACTCTTGCTCAGGGTTCTTTTGTGCATAACCACGTAAATGAATCCCTTGACGCAAATAGTCCATAGCCGCCAAATGATCTTTCCAGTGACGATCAAGTGAACTGAGCATAAAGTGGCGTTCTAGCATCGCAGCAGATTCATCACCCATTTGCTGACGACGTGCACGGTAACGTGTCACAATTTCATCGGCAATACGTTCAACCAAAGCTTCTTCATCTAGGCGACGATCATCTTCGAGCCATTGGTTAATTGGTAATTCGATGCCCAAATCATCACGCAAGGCACGCTCTAAACCATCAATATCCCATTGATCATGAATCGATTCTGGTGGAATATAATTGGCGATCATACCTGTGACCACTTCACGGTGCATTTCTTCAATATAGTCTTGCAGCGTGCTTTCTGCCAGAATATCATCACGCTGTGAATAAATGATCTTACGTTGTTCGTTGTTTACGTCATCGTATTTCAACAAGTTTTTACGGATGTCGAAGTTACGTGCCTCAACTTTACGCTGTGCATTTTCGATAGAGCGTGACACCATTTTGTGTTCAATCGCTTCATCTTCCTGCAAGCCCATAGCACGCATCATTGCTACAACACGATCACCTGCGAAAATACGCATTAAGTCATCTTCAAGTGACAAATAGAAACGTGACACGCCTGGGTCACCCTGACGACCTGCACGACCACGCAACTGGTTGTCAATACGGCGCGATTCGTGACGTTCTGAACCAATAATGTGTAAGCCACCTGAACTTAACACCATGTCGTGATTTTGTTCCCACTCTGCCTTTAAACGCGCTTCATCTTCAGGGGTTGGGTTTTCAATTTTGGCTAGCAGGGCTTTCCAGTTACCACCTAGCAAAATATCTGTACCACGGCCTGCCATGTTCGTGGCAATAGTCACCGCACGTGGTGAGCCTGCTTGCGCAATAATGTCAGCTTCGCGTTCGTGTTGCTTCGCGTTCAATACTTCGTGCTGAATACCCGCTTCACGCAGTTTATCCGATAAAATTTCTGAAGCTTCAATGGTCGCTGTACCAATCAGAATTGGTGCGACACCTGCTTCATGCACACGTTGAATTTCTTGAATAATCGCGTTGTATTTGCCTGTACGGTTTAAATAAATTAAATCGTTTTGGTCGTTACGAATCATTGGTCGGTGGGTTGGAATGATGACCACATCTAGACCATAAATTTCTTTCATTTCTGCAGCTTCAGTGTCTGCAGTACCCGTCATTCCTGACAGTTTTTTGTATAAACGGAAATAGTTCTGGAAGGTTGTGGTCGCTAAAGTCTGGTTTTCAGGCTGAATTTCCAGACCTTCTTTGGCTTCTACCGCTTGGTGCAGACCTTCTGACCAACGGCGACCAGGCATGGTACGACCTGTGTTTTCATCGACAATAATTACTTCACCATCATGGATGATGTAGTGCACGTTACGTTGATACAGGAAGTGCGCACGAATAGCTGCAGATACGTGATGCACCAAATTTAGGTTAGATGCAGAATACAGACTTTCTCCTTCTGCCAATAAACCCATTTGAATTAATTCATTTTCTACCGTTTCATAACCAATTTCGGTCATTTCTACAGTGCGTTGTTTTTCATCAATCCAGAAGTGTCCGCCATCTGCTACTTTTTCTTCTTTTTGCGCATGCAATTTTGGCGGAATGGTGTTGATTGCCGCATATAACTGCGATGAGTCATCGCTTTGACCAGAAATGATTAATGGTGTACGTGCTTCATCAATTAAGATCGAATCGACTTCGTCAATAATGGCATACGTCAGGCCACGCTGTTTTTTCTCACTCAGTGAGAACACCATGTTGTCACGCAAGTAGTCGAAACCAAATTCGTTATTGGTACCGTAAGTAATGTCTGCACGATAAGCCTGTGCTTTTTCAGTCGGGTCTTGCATGGAGTAGATAATGCCAATGCTTAAACCTAAAAACTCAAATAAAGGACGGTTGAGTTCAGCATCACGCTGCGCCAAGTAGTCATTCACAGTAATGACGTGCACGCCCTGACCGCTTAAAGCATTTAAATAGCAGGCCAAAGTTCCCATTAGGGTTTTACCTTCACCTGTACGCATTTCTGCAATTTTACCTTCGTGCAAGGTAATACCACCAATCAACTGCACGTCATAGTGACGCATGCTCATGACACGTTTAGCCGCTTCACGACATACTGCAAATGCTTCTGGTAATAATTTATCTAAACTTTCGCCTTTGTTATAACGTTGTTTGAATTCTTCGGTTTTTGCAGATAAGTCTGCATCGCTTAAGGCAGATATCGTCGGCTCGAGCGCATTAATCTTGTCTACGATTTTACGCATGCGTTTGAGTTCGCGCTCATTTTTAGTACCGAAGATTCCTCCGATCAGACTTGCCAACATGAATAAACTCTCTAAATCTTGCTTGTCAAATAAATAGGTTTTTCTTAGTGGTTATTATGGTGCTAGAAATTTGAAGTACAAGGGTTTTGCACAAAAACCTATTAAAAATTCCAATCTCTACTTGCCATTTCTCGCTGCTAAGTGGCAGTTAATGTAACAAATTTCGAGCGGACGATATATAGCAATCACACATGAATCTATTTTGAAAATGCAATAAAAACGACACAGCATATTCAATTTACTCATAAGCACATACAAAAACACTATTTAATTCTGCAAAAGGAATGGCGCATAGTAGTACGCACACATCACACAACAAAACAAGACAGAGGTACACAATGACTATTCGCTTAGGTGACACTGCACCCAACTTCACGCAAGATTCAAATGAAGGCCCAATTGATTTTTATGAATTTTTAGGTGACAGCTGGGGCATTCTATTTTCGCATCCTGCCGACTACACACCTGTCTGCACCACCGAGCTAGGCTATACCGCAAAACTGAAAGATGAATTCAGCAAGCGCAATGTCAAAGCGATTGCACTTTCTGTCGATGATGCTGAATCTCACAAAGGCTGGATTCAAGATATTAACGAAACCCAAAACACGACGGTTAATTTCCCAATTCTTGCTGACCAAGATCGTAAAGTATCTACGCTGTACGATTTTATTCACCCGAATGCCAGCGAAACACTGACTGTTCGCTCATTAATCATTATTGATCCAAATAAAAAAGTACGCTTGATCATTACTTATCCTGCTTCT
The DNA here is from genome assembly GCF_056431365.1 of Acinetobacter seohaensis. Taxonomy (NCBI): domain Bacteria; kingdom Pseudomonadati; phylum Pseudomonadota; class Gammaproteobacteria; order Moraxellales; family Moraxellaceae; genus Acinetobacter; species Acinetobacter seohaensis. The sequence continues at coordinate 25,814 of NZ_JBWKMK010000048.1, read as the reverse complement.
ACAGGACGTAATTTCCACGAAATTTTACGTGTCATTGATTCACTACAACTGACTGACAATTACAAGGTTGCAACACCTGCCAACTGGCAAGATGGTGAAGATGTGGTGATCGTGCCTGCCATTCAGGATGAAGCGGAACTTAAAGAACGCTTCCCAAGTGGATATAAAGCCATCAAGCCTTATTTGCGTTTGACCAAACAACCGAACCGCACTTAATTAAGTGTTACATGAGCAAGCCTATCTTCGGATAGGCTTTTTACAATCAAAGCATTTGAAACACGCCTAAATTCAATCAGCATTAAAAAAGGATTTAACCCAAAAGATTAAATCCTTTTTAATAAACATTTTGATCGAATGATCTAGTCGCGTTTATCTAACGGTACCCAGTCAATCACCCATGCAGATTTCATATTCAAACTTGGGTCTGCGGTAATTTTCTTGCGGGTTGCATCTGCAGCATCACGGTCTTTAGATGGCCCAACCATAATCCGAACCCCTTTAGACGTTGGACTTTGGGTGACTTTATAACCTTTGGCTTTCAGTTTTGCCGCCAAAGCATCGGCATTGGCTTGGTTAGCAGCCAAAGCCACTTGTACCATCCACTGCTTATCACCTTCTTCCAATAACTTACGTGCTTTTTCAGCTTCAGTCTTTTTCTTGGCTGCTTCTTCAGCTTTGCGTTTTTCCTCAGCTTTACGCTTATCTTCGGCAGCCTTACGTTCTGCTTCTTTTTTCGCTTCAGCGGCTTTGCGCTCTTGTTCAGCTTTACGTTTTGCATCGGCTTGGCGTTGTTCTTCCGCTAAACGTTTTTCTTCTGCAATGCGTTTTTCTTCCGCTAAACGCTTTTCATCTGCTGCTTTTTTCTCTGCAGCACTACGCTCTTGCGCAGCTTTTAACTCAGCAGCTTTCTTGGCATCCGTTGCCTTTTGCTGCTCTAACTTCTTTTGCTGGGCGGCTTTTTCTTCAGCCAAACGCTTTTGCTTGGCTTGTTCATCTTCGACCAATTCAGGCGGAATATTGTCAGAACTTTGCTGCTGACCAGAACGCAATGCATTTAAAGCAGCATATTCTTCTGCAGCTTTACGCGCTGCTTCAGCTTCTGCCTGTTGCTGCATTGCTAAAAACTCAGCTGCACGCGCTTCTTGCTCTGCCACTGCTTTTTCACGCGCACGGCGTTGTTCTTCAAGCAGACGCTGTTCGGTTTGCACATCGACAGTTAAAGGCTGCAATTGCACCATTTCTGCCTGATTGGCATTTTTATGTTGAACTTGTTCGGCTTGGCTTGGGGTTTTCACATTATTTTGATGTATTTCTTCTTGCCCTTTTAAAAGCAATGCTGCCAATAAAACACCACCACCTAATAAAACAACGCCACCCATCCAGCGCTGTTTGTTATTCATTGACATTCTTCCAAATACTCCCATACCGCTTCTAAGGTATGAAATGATCCACATACCAAAATCAGCTGATTATTTTTTGTTTCATCCAGTGCTGATTTAAAAGCCAATTGTATACTGTCGAAGTGTTGTATTGTTTCGCCTTGCAAAGCCTGATCCAAAACCGTGATCTCTGCCGCACGAGGCACATTTAATGTGGCAATTTTCCACATTACGACACTATCTTTCAATAACTCAACCACAGAATTTATATCTTTATCTGCAAGCATTGAAAAAACACTGACCACTTCAGTGTACTGTTTATTGTAATTTAAGAAATTGCGCAATTGCTTTAACAAAAATTCAACGCCATGCGGGTTATGTCCTGCATCAAAAATCACGGTTTTGCCCTGAATTTGACGAATTTCAAAACGTCCCGCCAATTTGGCCGTTTGAATACCTTGTGCAATTGCGTCTTGGGTGATTTCTAAACCACTGTGCAAGACTGCTGCCACAGCCGTTGAAATATTATCAAGTGCCAAGCTGCCTGCGGGAAGTTTTAAGGTGCAGCCCGATGCAGCAAACATCCACGACTCACCATCTTGCATGTCCCGATAAAAATAATCACGATTCAGGGTAAACAATGGTGCATTACAAGCTGCTGCCTTATCTTGAATAGCTTGAGGCAAATCTTGCTGACCTGCAAAAATGACAGGAATGTTAGGACGAATAATGCCTGCTTTTTCATAGGCAATTTTTTCGATGCTATCGCCTAACCAATCGACATGGTCTAAACCGATATTGGTAATAACCGCCACATCTGGATTAACGACATTGACCACATCTAAGCGTCCGCCTAAACCGACTTCAAGCACCCACACATCGCAGTCACGTGCTTTAAAAATCACAAAGGCTGCCAAAGTCGTGGCTTCAAAGAAAGATAAACTCAGATCGCAATCACGTCGTGCTTGATCGACTTGCACAAAAGCATCAATCAAACTTTGGTCATCGACCTCGACACCTGCTAATTTGACCCGTTCATTAAAACGGTAAATATGCGGCGATTGGTACAACCCAACCCGATAGCCCTGCGCATTTAAAATAGCCGCTAAAGTGGTTGTGGTTGAGCCTTTGCCATTGGTTCCCGCAACCGTAATGACTTTAGCTTTAGGATGGGTTACACCCAATTTTTCTGCAACGGGAATGACCCGTTCCAAACCTAAATCAATACCCGTAACGTGAACATGGCTCCAATAATTGAGCCATGTGTTTAAATCATCGGTTGCAAGAGGTGCTGTGTTCAAGGCAAGTTCATCAGTTTCGCAAGAATACGATAAACTGTATCACGTAATGCATGACGATGGACAATTTGATCGACCACACCATGATCAAGTAAGTATTCTGCACGTTGGAACGGTTCTTCCAGTTTTTCACGTACAGTTTGCTCAATGACACGTTTACCCGCAAAACCAATCATCGCTTTAGGTTCTGCAATGTGCACATCACCCAGCATCGCCAATGATGCAGTTACACCACCATATACAGGATGTGTTAATACTACGATGTAAGGTAAGCCTGCTTCTTTCATACGTTGAATTGCTGCAGAAGTACGCGCCATTTGCATTAATGACAACATGCCTTCTTGCATACGCGCACCGCCCGATGCTGCGAAGCAAATTAACGGTTGTTTTTGCTGAATCGCACGTTCAGCAGCTTGCACAAAACGGTCACCCACTACGGTACCCATTGAGCCGCCCATAAAATCAAACTCAAATGCACAAGCAATGACTGGCATATCTTTTAATAAGCCCTGCATCACCACTAAAGCTTCGGTTTCACCCGTTTTCTTTTGCGCTTCAGTCATACGCTCAGGATAAGCTTTGCTGTCTACAAATTTGAGTGGGTCTTTGGCAGAGAATTCTTGACCTAATTCGTTTTGCACTTGGTCAAAGAACCAAGTTAAACGCTCACGCGCTTTCATACGTAAATGTTCATCACATTGTGGGCATACATAAGCGTTGAACGACATTGCCGTACGTGTCACCAAGGCATGACATTCTGGACATTCAATCGTTGGTTCAGTAAAGATCGCTTTTAACGCTTGTTGCTCATCTGGTGTTTCAATACCAGGTACACCACGTGCAGTCCACGGCGTCGATGGGCTTAGAATTTTCCCTGTTTTCACTTCTTGACTCATACTAACTCATCGAGCGCAGCTCGAAGCTCCTTCACTTTATTAACCGTTGCAATGACGGCTTGTTCTGGTGCTAAGCTCGCAAATTGTTTTACAAAAGCACTTCCGACAATGACTGCGTCGGCAGCCGCGCCCATTGCTTTGGCAGATGCAGCATCACTGATGCCAAAACCCACACCCACAGGCACGTTGGTTACAGCTTTAATCTGTTGGATGCGGGTTGCTGCTTCTGCAACATCAAGTGTTGCTGCACCCGTCACGCCTTTCAAAGAAACATAATAAATAAAGCCACTGGCTTGGTTTGCAACAAATTGAATACGCTCTGGTGTAGAAGTTGGCGCTAACAAGAAAATTTGATTCATCCCATATTTATTCAGGACTTCATCAAATTCTTGGGCTTCTTCAGGTGGTAAATCGACCAGAAGTACACCATCGACACCACAGTCATGTGCATATTCAACAAACTTTTCATAACCAATGACTTCTACAGGGTTTAAATATCCCATCAATACCACAGGAGTTTCCTGATCTTTTTGACGGAACTCTTTGACCATGTTTAAAGCATCTAGCGTATTGGTTCCACCTGCCAACGCTCGCTCTGCAGCGAGGGCAATTACTGGACCATCAGCCATTGGGTCTGAAAACGGCAAACCTAATTCAACGACATCTACCCCTGCCTCGACCATTTGATGTAACAACGGAACTGTGACTTCTGGATGAGGGTCACCTGCCATAACATAAGAAACCAAGGCCTTACGCTGTTGAGATTCAAGCTGTGCAAATCGTGTGGCTAAACGTGACATAGGGTTGTATTTTCCTTGAATGATTAAAACTGAGACATTTGCTATTGTAGAAATACAAATTGACCCATTGTAACGCTATTTTTTACTCAATGAATAGCGCACAGGCATGGGTTGCTGCATTTCTGTTTGCAAAACGATTTATTCAGAACAACCGCGAGGCTACATTTACTGATATTTGCGCTTTTTTCTCAATGATCAAAGATGCCTAATTTTGCCTGCTTATCGGTTTTTGAAACTTGCTCAATCGTGCTTTTAAATTTAAAAATATTGATAAAAATAAACAACTTCAGGTTTTATCTTAGGCTTTATCAACCTTGCAAAAGCTGATTCGGTCATGGCTACACACAGCTTATTTTCAATCTCTTAGCGCGAAATCACCTGTTGATAATGAGCCAATCCATACTATTTATGGCGTATTTTGCTGTAGAGAAAGTGCATCCTCAGCTTGCTGCAACTGCTGTTTACGTTTTAGCAAGGTCTGTCCTGTACAGGCTTTATAGGCACGCGCCAAAGCCGATTGGTCTGAATAACCCAACAACTGTGCAATATCGCTTAGGCTCACATTTTGTCGCAGTAAGTTTTCACAGCGCTGCATCCGTTCTATTTCAAGAATCTGTTTAAAACCCGTACCTTCCTGTTTAAGCTGACGCTGTAACGTACGCCCTGAACGAAATAAACGCTGCGCCACCCATTCAATGCTCGGCACTTGCTGTTCATAACGTAAATAATGCGCCACCTGCTCTTGGACTTGCTGCTGCACGGTTTCTAATTGTGGTTTTAACGCAATCGCATCTTCAGCTTGTTTGGTGAGTAAATGAATTAAAGAGGGATCGGCTTGCTGTGGTTTTAAACTGAGGCTTTCTAAATTTAAAACAATTTGATATTCCGCTTGCTTAAATAAAACCTTACAACCATAAAACTTTTCATAATGCAGCATCGCCATACGCGGTGCATGGGCAAAATGAATCTCCCGTATCGGAGAGTGTTGAAAATCAAAAATTTGCATGGCCAATTGAGTCATACAGGCAAAAGTCATTTCATGAACCAAGCTGTATTTTTCATCCACCAACGGCCATGATAAATATAAAGCATCTGGTTGTTGTTCCAGTCGCATCGGTACGGCTGCCGTACCATCTACCACCAAACGACTAAAACGCATCATATATTGAAGGGCTTCTGCAACACTATTACTACGCGATGCCATATAGCCGAGCACACCAAAATGTTCAGGCTGAATATAACGCGCCAATTCAAAAACAAGCGTTGGACAATCTAAAAACTGAATACTGTGTTGGATGATCTCATTAAAAAATTGATAAGACGATTGGGTATCCATAGGCAATGCCAACACATGCTGTAAATGCTGCAATTGTGCAGGCGAAAATCCAAGCTGCTCAGGAACTCTGCCCTGTGCAGATAAATAGCGTAACCAAAGTTGATAATAGCCATTTGGAATTTGAATTTCGCTCATGTGCTTGCTCATTTTGACATGCATCATTTTCTTTTGTCGTTTAATGTATAAAAACTGGCAAATACTGTCAAAACAAATCTGCCAAAGCCCGACATACTGCAAACAGGATTGACCAGAGTGAAATAAAATAAAATGAATGCACTTGTCCAATATCATGTTGCGCCCATAGTACGCAGCAATCTCGATTTTAAATTAGCCGATGTGCCGCGTTACTGGTTTGCAGGTGACCCGTTTTTGACCCGCATGTTTGATGCTTTAAGCCTGACTTTTCCTGATGGCGAGCGTTATTTCATTCAATCGGTACGTTTGTTCCGTGATCAAATTCAAGACCCAGACTTAAAACAACGTGTTGCCGATTTTATTCGGCAAGAAGCTCAGCACGGCATTGCACACGACAAAATGAATCAGGTTATGAAAGATCAAGGCATGCCTGTAGATCAGTTTATTCAGCGTCTAAACAAAGTGTTTAAGTTTGAACTGAAATATCGCTCGCCCCAATACAACATCGCCATGACAGCGGCTGCGGAACATTTAACTGCACTTATGGCAGAAACTTTTTATGGCGAAAAAGACACGCTACAAGATGCACATCCTTATGTCCGCGCCTTATTTGCATGGCATGCGATTGAAGAAATGGAACATCGCGATGTGGCGTTTGATGTGATGCAACAGGTGGGCAATGTGCCTGAAGTGACCCGAAAAATGGCGTTGGTGCTGACCACAGGTTTAATGTTCGGATTTACCCTGTACCGCGCCAATGTCATGCTGAAATGCGATGGGTTTAATCGTATCCAGCGCCTTAAAATGAATGTACGTGGCTTGCAATGGCTGTTTGGCAAACAAGGGAAATTACGCAAAATGCAATCACAATATCGTGATTGGTTTAAACCTGACTTTCACCCTAGCCAACATCCAATCATCGCGCAATATGATGTCTGGCTTGAGACTTTGGCGCAAACAGGCGACCCAATTCAGGCAGGTGAAGCATTTTGGCAGGCAGGAAAATAAAGCTTTTGGTTTTGCTTGGCTTTTAACCAATGAACACCTAAGCATTGCTTAGCTTTATACAAACTTGCCTCTAATATCTTTATATAAAGTAAGGCATAAGGCAATGCTGCGTCATATCTTATTATTTCTTATTTATGAGTGACCAACACAGTTTAAGCGTAAGAGATCGCTGTTACAGCTCCATCTCCTACGCAGAAAAAGGTTTTAGTCCTGATTCATAATAAAAAAGTATTGGCGATAATATTTCAGCTCGGCAATCGAATCACGAATATCATCCATCGCCAAATGCGACGCATTCTTTTTCAAACCGCTCATAATTTCTGGACGCCAGCGCTTTGCCAACTCTTTCACTGATGAAACATCCAAATTACGATAATGGAAGTACTGTTCCAATTCAGGCATTAAACGGTGTAAAAAACGGCGGTCTTGGCAAATTGAGTTGCCACACATTGGCGATGTTTTAGGATTAACCCATTTTTTCAGAAACTCAATAGTTTGCTGTTCTGCATCCTGCGCAGTGAGTTTGCTGCGACGCACACGCTCAATTAAGCCCGATTGTCCATGCTGACGTGTATTCCACTCATCCATGGCATTTAAAATACGATCAGGTTGATGCACAGCCAGCACAGGACCTTCTGCCAAAATATTTAAATGATCATCAGTCACAATGGTAGCCACTTCAATAATTTGGTCGTTATCGGTATCTAAACCTGTCATTTCCAAATCAATCCAAATGAGGCGAGTATCAGGCGTGCTGCTCATAAATGTGCAATCTTATTCGGCTTAAAAACAACATAGTAGCAAATTTCTTGCTTCTTGGCTGTAACTGTGCCCCCGCTTCATGCTATTTTTGCCATCCTGAGTTCATGGTTTTTTAGGATATGAATGGCTTTAATTCGTAAGCGTCGATTGACTGAACAACAGCAACGTCGAATTGAAAAACAACACAAGTCACGTCAGGCAGACATTGACACTTCACATGATTTAGAAGGCTTGGTGGTACAACACTATGGCCGTCAACTGGAAGTGCAAGCATTATCTGTCCCTGAAATTCATCCCGAAAAGCCTGTAGTCCAAGCAGGCGAACCAGAGCCTTTTTGGAAACCCATAGAAATTGGCAGTGTTTGGCGCTGTCACACCCGTACCAATTTAGAATTATTGGTGACGGGAGATCGAGTGAAATGGCAGGCCGACCCAAATACAGGTTTGGGCATTATTAGCGCGATTCATCCACGTCAGTCTTTGCTGACCCGACCAGATCGCTACCATAAGGTCAAACCTGTTGCCGCCAATATCAGCCTGATTGTTATTGTGTTTGCGCCTTTGCCTGAACCTGCACCGGGCTTAATTGACCGCTATTTGGTTGCCTGTGCCGATGCAGACATTCCAGCCCTATTGGTCTTAAACAAATCTGATTTACTGCAAGAAAACGACCCAATTTTAGACTTGCTTAAGGAATATCAGGCCTTGGGCTATGAAGTTATGCAAACCCAGTCCGATGGCAATTTAGACCATTTAGCCGCACGTTTAGCAGGTGAAACTGTAGCCTTTGTGGGGCAATCTGGCGTAGGCAAAAGCTCGCTGATTAATGCCATCGTGCCTGAAGCGGCACAAAAGACCAATATCATTTCGGAAAACTCAGCCCTTGGGCAGCACACCACCACTTCTACCCGCTTAATTGGCTTTGGCGAAGGCGCTGCCTTAATTGACTCACCTGGTATTCGTGAATTTGGTTTGTGGCATTTAAGTGCAGATAAAATTCAGCACGGTTTTCCTGAAATTGAAAATTTGCTGGGACATTGCCAATTTCGTAACTGTACCCATAAACATGAAAAGCAATGTGCGTTGCGACAGGCTGCTGCACAGGGTGAAATATTATCGCGTCGTTTAGACAGTTATTTAAGACTGTGTGATGAAATTGCCGAAGCGCAACAAAAAAATTAATTTTATTATGGCGCTGCCCTTGAAGCGGTGTTTTTGATCGCCATATTTATACGCTATACTCTTGAACAATTTTGACATTGTAATTAGGTGACTTGTGGAACGTTGGTTCGAATTTATGGGGAATCATCCCTTCTTATTTGGGACGCTGGCTGTATTGGTAGTGTTGTTCTTTGTGTTAGAAGGTCAACGCAATGGTCGCAAAATTTCCCCACAATCTTTGGGTATTTTAGTCAAAGCTAAAAATGCCATGTTGATTGATTTACGTGATGCCAAAGATTTCCGTGAAGGTCATATCAGTGGTAGCCGCAATATTCCCTATAGCCAAATTACCAAGCATGTTGAAGAGTTAAAAACCTCAGATCGCCCATTGGTCTTTATCTGTAACTTGGGTCAGGTTGCAGGCAGTGCTTTACAACAGGTCGCACATACCGATGCCTATCGTTTAGATGGCGGTATTAGCAACTGGAAAGCACAAGGTTTACCTTTAGTAAAAAGCAAATAGTTTTACCCAATATTTTTCGCAAGGAGAACAATCATGGCTGAAGTCACTATTTATTCAACGACTGTATGTCCATACTGCATTCGTGCAAAACAACTCCTTGAGCGTAAAGGCGTTGCCTATAAAGAAATTAATTTGTCGAATGAAGCGCCTGAAGTACGTGTTGAATTAATGCAACGCACCAATCATCGTACCGTTCCACAAATTTTCATCAATGACCAGTTTATTGGCGGCTTTGACCAATTATATGCGTTAGATCGCGAAGGCAAGCTCGATCAATTATTGGCATAAACATAACACGATAACCAACTCTTAAGGATTTAACATGAGTGAAGAACAACAAGCTCAACCACAATTGGCATTAGAGCGTATTTATACCAAAGACATTTCTTTTGAAGTTCCTGGGGCACAAGTATTTACCAAAGAATGGCAGCCTGAATTGAACATCAACCTGTCATCTTCTGCAGAAAAAATTGATCCAACCCACTTTGAAGTAGCATTAAAAGTTGTGGTTCAAGCCAACAACGCAGGCGATACTGCATTTATTGTTGATGTTACCCAAGCTGGTATTTTCCTGATTGATGGCGTTGAAGAAGAGCGTTTACCGTACATTCTTGGCGCATACTGCCCGAACATTTTGTTCCCATTCTTGCGTGAAGCAGTGAATGATATGGTTACCAAAGGCAGCTTCCCACAATTATTGTTAACGCCAATCAACTTCGATGCCGAGTTTGAAGCCAATATGCAACGTGCTCAAGCCGCTGCAGCTGAAGGTCAAGCTTAATTCGCGATTGGATATAAAAAAACCGCTGAAATTTCAGCGGTTTTTTATGTCATCCGTTTGCTGATGGACGATCAAAATTAAAAATCATCATCCTGAGATGGATCTCGATACAAGGCATCATGAATCGCTTCGACCAATTGCTGCGCAATTTCCTGTTTCGAGGCTTTTTCCAAATCGCGTTTTTCCATACCGTAGCTTTCGGCAAAAAATACCGTCATGGCATTTTCATCGGAAGCAAAACCAATATCGGCACGGGAAACGTCATTGCAGGCAATCATATCCAGTTTTTTCGCCACCAACTTGCCTGCTGCATACTCTTCTACATTGCGGGTTTCTGCAGCAAAGCCAACCATAAACGGACGTTTTTCCTGTTGCGCAATGGTCGCAACAATATCAGGGTTTTTGACCAACGCCACATTCAGCTCATCGCCTAATTTTTTAATTTTGTGTTCCGCAATTTCTGCCACGCGGTAATCTGCCACCGCGGCTGTAGCGATGAAAATATCACAGCCTTGTTCAAGCATCTGCAAACTGGTATCTAGCATTTGAATTGCAGAAGACACATTAATTCGCTGTACCCCATTTGGCGTATCTAAACTAACTGGGCCTGCAATAAGCGTGACTTTTGCCCCTGCTGCATAACAGGCTGCAGCCAAAGAAAAACCCATTTTGCCTGTACTATGGTTAGAAATATAACGCACAGGGTCTAAAGCTTCGCGGGTTGGGCCTGCTGTAATGGTGACATTTTTGCCTGCCAACATGCCAAATTTTTCCACCAAAGCACGCTGTGCCTGATGAAAATACTGCGTCACCTGATGCGCCAAATCTTCAGGTTCTGGCATACGCCCTAAACCAACATCTCCACAGGCTTGTTCGCCCGCATCGGGCATAATTACATGCACGCCATCTTCCACCAAAGTGGTTAAGTTACGCTGTGTGGCTTTGGCTGCCCACATTTGCTGATTCATGGCAGGTGCAACCCAAACTGGTGCAGTGGTGGCTAAATATAAAGTACTGAGCAAATCATCGGCCAGACCTGCAGCAAATTTGGCTAAGGTGTCGCAACTGGCGGGCGCAACCAAAATTAAATCGGCCCACCGTGCCAATTCAATATGCCCCATGCCTGCTTCGGCTTCGGTATCTAATAATTCGGTATGTACTGGATTGCCTGACAGTGCTTGAAAGGTCAGCGGTGTAATAAAAGCTTGTGCCCCCTTGGTCATGACCACGCGAACACTAAACCCCGCATCCTTTAAACGACGCACTAAAATCGCACTTTTATAGGCCGCAATGCCGCCTGTCACAGCTAAAATAATGTTTTTATGAGGGAGGACGCTTAAATCGAAGCTCACAAATAAGCCACCTTTTTGTTGCAGTGGCGCTCACAATAGCATTAAATAATGTCATTCCCAAGAGATCTGTTGGGATTTAAGTTTCAAATTTAGAATAAAAAAGTCAAATAACAATGCATTTATCTATTAAACATTGGCCTGAACAAGAACGGCCACGTGAGCGTCTGATTCAAAATGGTGCTGCAAGTTTGTCCGATGCCGAACTACTGGCTATTTTCCTGCGCTCAGGCTCGCAACAACATTCTGCGGTGGAGTTGGCACGATTGCTAATTCAGCATTTTGGCAATCTCACTACTTTACTCGATGCACCCATTGCCGAGTTGTGTCAATTTCACGGCATGGGTAACAGTAAATATTCACAGCTCATGGCAGTTAAAGAACTCGGACGGCGTTATGTGGCTGAACATTTAAAACAAGATGCGCTAGAGCTTAGCAACTCCAAACGTTTGATGGAGTATTTGCGTTTTGAACTTTTGGGCGAAACCCAAGAAGTGTTTGCGGTACTTTGTCTAGATGCCTGTTTACGCAAAATCAGCTTTAAAAAGTTATTTTATGGCGCAGTGAATTCGTGTGAAATTTCTATTAATCAATTGCTGCGTTTTGCAATTAGCCAACACGCTACGGCGATTGTGATTGCACACAATCATCCTTTCGGATTGCCACATCCCTCACGTGCAGATTTAATCCTGACGCAGCAGATTCAGCAAGCCTGTCAGTTGCTAGAGCTGCGTTTGATCGATCACTGTATCATCTCAAGTGAAGGTAATTTTTCCTTTGCCGAACAACAACTGCTTAAATTTGAGCACACTTAAAATTTGCATATTGACAAAGCCTGCACAAGCACAGAAGATCATCAAAAAATTGTGATGATTCTAATAAAATGATAGTCGATCAACCCAGTGTATTTAACTTACTGTTTTCTTGGCGGGGCACGATTTTACCGAAGGTCTTACCGCCTTTGGGCGTGGTGATGTTGATCTCCACCATTATTGGCGGTTTGTCTTATATTGGTTATTTTCATTTTCCAGAATTGCCTTTGGTTGGCTTTACTTTAATTGGGGTGGTGCTGTCAATTTTTTTGGGCTTTAAAAACTCTGCCTGTTATGACCGTTGGTGGGAGGCACGTAAACTTTGGGGCATGCTGATTGCCAACGCGCGCCACTTTGACCGCGACTGCCGTATACTTAGTCAAGCACGACGTGAACGCGTCATTCAGCACGTCATTGTATTTGCCAATGTCTTGCGCGACCGCCTGCGTCATCAAACTGCCAATCCAACCGAGTTAATTCAAACCAGTGGCATGAGTCAGCAAGCAATTACCCAACTGTATCAACAAGCCAATGCGCCGCAATACACGCTCAGTTTGATTCAATGGGAGTTAATGCAAGCACTTAAAGAGGGCGAAATTTCCGATATTATTTACACACAAATGAATCAACACGTCACAGAGCTGAGTTTGGTACTCACGGGTTGTGACCGTATTGCTACCACACCGCTCCCTTTTGCGTATTCAGTCCTACTTAACCGAACAGTGTACTTTTTCTGTTTTATGTTGCCCTTTAGTTTAGGGTCTACACTCGGATTGGCGACTCCGCTTTTGGTCGGTATTTTGGCTTATACTTTTTTAGGTCTGGATGCGCTCAGTTCTGAAATTGAAGAACCTTTTGGCACGCAAAGCAATGACTTACCTTTAGATGCCATGGTAAGAACCATTGAAATTGAATTATTGGGTACGTTGGGTAAACCAACGCCACCACCAATTCAGGCACAGGACAATAATTTGCTTTAGACCCTCTTCCCAACCTTCTCCCAGAGGGAGAAGGAGTTTTTATCCTTTCTAAATTTTAATAATGGATATCACATCTGCTTATATGAGAAGGTTGGGATGAGGGAGTTACTCAACAAAACTCTCCCAAATCCCAATTTGACCATCTTTCACCCGCGGAATATTGCCCAATTTAATCCACGGCATATTTTCACCATGAAAATCGCTGCCGACAGATACTTTTAGACCATGTTCAGCAATCATGCGATCCACCATTTGACGGGTCGATGCAGGGTCAATATTAGGCGGCAATTCCACTGCATCACCCCCATATTTGGCAAAAATTTCAATCAAATAACGAATATTGGTCGCAGATAAATCATAACGGGTTGGATGCGCCAACACGGCAAAACCCTGACTGTCATGAATTACCCGAATCGTATCTTCCAAACTCAAGCCATCAAATTTCACATAAGCCTTTTTGCCTTCTTTGATGTATTTATCAAATGCTTGCTGCACACGCGTTACAATGCCTTTTTCTTGTAAGGTTTTGGCAATGTGTGTGCGAGTAATCCGATCTGCTACGCCTTCGACTTTAAGAAGTACATCATTATAAATATCTTGTCCAATCAGCGGAGTGAGTAAATCACAAATTTGTTTGGCACGTTCTGCACGAATTTGTTTTTGCTGTTCCAGCAGCGCCTGTAAAGGTGCAGGATTTTGCATGTTTAGCGCCACCACATGCACGCTATAGCTTTTCTTAGTGGCTGGACGTGACCATTGACTGGAAATTTCCACTCCCGAAATAATCTTTAAATCTTGCCCCTGAGCCGCTTGCTCTGCCAAAGCCAGCCCATCCATTGTGTCATGATCAGTCAATGCCAAGGTATGAATGCCCTGCTGAATTGCCGCAGACACCAATTCTCCAGGTGACAAAGTTCCATCAGAAATATTACTGTGTGTATGTAAATCTACGCCGTGCATCACTTATACTATGTCATTTATTTGATCAGATTTAGATACTCTAACATGAAAGCACTTTTAGACTTTGTGCCCCTCATTATTTTCTTTTATTTATACAAAACTGTAGATCCAAAAGACACTAATCATCAATTACTACAACTGATCGGCTCTGCAGGCGGTGTCGATAACAACCATATTTTGGTGGCCACCACAGGTCTGATCATCTCGATGTTAGTGGTGTACGGCGCATTGTTCATCATGCAAAAATTCCGTTTAGATAAACAACAGTGGATTGTGCTGTTTATGACCGTAATTTTTGGTGGCGTTACTTTAATGTTAAGCGATGACTTTTATATTCGCCTGAAAGCTGCCATTTTAAACATTGTATTTGCAGGTGCTTTTTTGCTATCACCATGGTTCAGCAAAGACCGTAAACCACTGATTCAACGCTTATTTGGGCCTGTGTTCAACTTGACCGAAGCTGGCTGGAAAAACCTAAATTATACTTGGGCAGCCATGTTTGCGGTTATGTCTTTCCTGCACGTATTTTTTGCATTTTTATTTAGGGATGGAAAATATTGGGGCGAATTCACCGCTTTTGGTGACATGATTGTGATGTTTTCCTTTATCATTGTGCAGTTTATTGTATTGCGCAAATACTTTAAAACATCTGAATAATTTCTGATCTGCGATATTCGAGAGTAACTATGCCTTTATTTGTTCTAAGTTGTACTGACCGTGAAGGTACACTGGAAAAACGTCTTGCGACCCGTCCTGCACATCTTGCACGTTTGCAACAACTCGATGCCGAAGGTCGCTTAATTGTGGCGGGGGCAATGCCAAAAGACCCAAGCAATCCACAAGCAGGCTTTTATGGCAGCACCATGATTGTCGATTTTGACAGTCGTGAAGCACTCGATGCTTGGCTACAAGATGAACCTTTCTTAAAAGAAGGCGTATATAGCCACATTGACGTTAAGCCATTCAATAAAGCATTCCCTCAAGGATAAGCGCTATGCGTTTCGTTGTTGCCAGTGTTGTTGCTGTTCTGCTCAGTTCACCTGTATATGCAGTTGAGCCAGCCACAACCACACCTACTGCACCTGCTCCTGCTGCTGTGACCAACACGGCAGCTGTAGCAACAGCCAATGGGGTTACTCCTGCACAAGATAAGCCCCTGACTGCAGAACAAATTGCCAAAAATAAAGCCCTTCAGGAAGCTAAAACCAAAGCCTTGATTAAAGATCAGAGCACACGTTTGCAACAACTTGAACAGGCAAACCTCGATGCTTTGGCACAGAATCAGGAACTGCAACTTAAAAACGATAATTTAGGCGTGCAAGTTCAAGTACTGCAAAGTGAACGCAGTGCGCAAATGTTTTTATACGGTGCTGCAACACTCGCGGTTGGCGTATTGCTCGGCTTCTTAATTGCTAGCTATGTCTATACCAAACGTCGCCGCCAATGGTAAGGTGAGCATTCACCTCTTGATTTAAGGTACTCTGGTTTTGTTTCAGCCTATTCAAACTGCCGAGCTGGATTGGCAACTGGTCGATGGTATTGATGTGCCCATTTCCAAACAATTTGGCGATGTGTATTTCTCTAAAGACAACGGTTTATTAGAAACACGGCATGTGTTTTTACAGGGCAATGACTTACCCATCCGTTTAGCAGCGCTGAATAATTTTGAATATTTTTGTGTAGGCGAAACAGGCTTTGGTACAGGCTTAAATATTTTAGCGCTTTGGCAATTATGGCAACAGGTACGTCCCAATAATCGCAGCCATTTACACGCAATTTCTGTCGAAAAATTTCCACTTTGCAAAGCCGATCTTATACGTGCCTTAGCGGCTTGGCCCGAACTCAGTCATCTGTCTGAACAGCTGATTCAGCAATACCCTGCCGCTATTGCAGGCTGTCATCGTTTAAACTTTCCAGATGAACGCTTTAGCCTAGATTTATGGCTAGGCGATGCTCAGGAAGTTTTTCCTGTCATTGCTAAAACTGCTCCTGTCAATGCGTGGTTTTTAGATGGCTTTGCACCCGCCTGTAACCCCGATATGTGGCAGGAAACCGTGCTCAACCCGATTGTAGCACTGTCCGATTATGGCACGACTTTTGCCTCATTTAGTGTGGCAGGCGTACTCAAACGTGGCTTAAAACAACACGGTATTCACATCACCCGCCCACGCGGTTTTGGGCATAAACGGGAAATGCTGAAAGCCATCTGGCAAGCGCCTGAAATAGAGCCAATATCCGATCAGAACGAAACTCAAATTACAACAAATACCACAACAAGCAACCAACAGCGCCATATTGCGATCATAGGCGCAGGAATTGCGGGTTTAAGCTGTGCGTGGGCATTTTCCCAACGAGGGCATCAAGTCACGCTCTATGACCAAACAGCGCCACTTGCAGGCGGTTCTGGCAATCCTTTGGCACTCTTAAACCCAAAACTTTGCCCAATTCATCAAAGTGCTGATCATTTAATGACTTTGGCATGGCAACATGCTTTAAATCACTATGCCGCATTCAAAGCATTTCGTCCGTTGCAGATTCATCAACTGGCACTTAAACATGCCGATGAATTGCTGGATTTAGCCACACAATACCCAAAAGGTATTTTAGCAGCACAGAGTGCAACCGAACTTACGCCACAAAGCGACTTTGCCAGTTTAAGCTTATTGCAAGCAGGAGCAGTTTCTCCACATCAACTGCGTGATGAAATTCTTGCGCATCCGCACATTCAGTTTCAGCAAGCTCAAATTAAACAAATCACCACGACAGCACAGCAACTGATCTTACACAGCGTAGATACTGAACTTGGAGTGTTTGATCATGTCATCGTCTGTGCAGCGCTGCAAAGCGGTGCTTTTTTTGAGCATTACCCTGTGCTTAAACCCATTCGTGGGCAAGTTAGCTGGGTAAATAATACAGATCAGGCTTTGCCATTATCACAAGCCTATAGCTATGGCGGCTATTGCATGCAGCTCAATGCCGATCAACTGATTTTAGGTGCATCGTTTTATCCAAATCGGGAAGATTGTGACGTCTTGGCAGAAGACCATGTGCATAACTACGAACTTATCCACAGTGTCTTTCCTGCGTATGCCGAAAACTTAGCACCCGTAGATACTTGGCAAGGTCGCGCTTCGCTACGCGCCCAAAGTAAGGATTATTTTCCCCTACTTGGCAAAATGCGTGATGATCAGGAAATTTACAGCTTTGCAGGACTCGGTTCTAAAGGCTTTTTATTTGCCCCGTTGTGCAGTGAAATACTGGCGGCACAAGTTTTAGCAGAAGCCTGCGCTGTACCTAAAAACTTAGTANCGCTCGCTTAGAGAAAATAGAAATAAAACGATACCCAACAAAAAAGCGCCTTACGGCGCTTTCTTCATATTGATGATACTTAGTGACCTTGTTCCAAAGGCATGCCTGCGTCGCGCGCAGCACGTGTACCACCCATTAAAACCACATATTCACGTGAGCTGTCCAAACCTTCTAGTTTTTCCGCTGCACGTGGGGCTTTACTTCCGCCACCACATAAAATGTAAATGGGTTGATCCGCCGACACCTGAGTAAGACTCTCTGCTGATAGATCGTTAATTGGCTGATTCACAGCACCTTTAACATGAGCTTCTGCATAAGCACTTGCATCACGTACATCCCAGATAATCGCGTCAGCTGGGAACTCAAATGTTGTAATTTCTTGTTTACGGATCATTGCGCACTCCTTTGATGTAAAACAACACTTGGCAAATGAAGAAAACATCCCTAGCATCTCAGATATTGTTTCCATTTGCAAAGGTCTTCATTATGCCTTCTTTCGATATTGTTTCTGAATTAGAACTTTTTGAAGTGAATCATGCGGTTCAAAACACACAAAAAGAAATCGGTACTCGTTTCGATTTTCGTGGTCAGGATGTTTCTATCGACCTCAATGAAAAAAACAAAGAGATTAAAATCTCCACTGAAAGTGATTTCCAATGTGAGCAAGTGTATACCATGCTCGAAAATCACTTCTATAAGCGTAAAGTCGACATTCAGGCGCTTGACCCACAAAAAATGACCGCATCAGGTAAAAATGTGATTCAAGTGATCAAACTTAAAGATGGTCTTGACTCAGATACCGCAAAAAAAATTAACAAAGCCATTAAAGACAGTGGCATTAAAGTGCAATCTTCTATTCAGGGTGACAAAATTCGTGTGACCGACAAGAAACGCGACACATTGCAACAAGTAATGGCGTTCTTGAAAGAGCAACAATTTGGTCTGCCACTGCAATTTAACAACTTTAAAGATTAATTTGGGGATGTCATGACACCAACCAATCGCTTAAACAAACTGGTCAAAGCAACATCAAAATTGCCGAAAGGCATTCAAAGCCGCCTTTTGAGTCAAGCCTTTGGTCGTGTCGTGCCGATGGTGGGCACTGCGAAAATTCGCTATCAAGAAGTAACCCCATCGCAAGTGGTGGTCAGTCTTGCCAATCATAAAGCCATGCAGAATCATATTGGACAGGTACATGCCTGTGCTATGGCGCTGTTGGCTGAAACTGCCACAGGTTTTGTAACTGCCATGAATGTGCCTGATAGTGCCATTGTGCTGATTAAAAGCCTGAAAGTGGACTTTAAACGTCCAACTCAAGGTGCAATGACAGCCATTGCCACACTCAGCCCAGAACAGCAACAACTCATGCACAGCACCGACAAAGGTGAAACACTGGTCAATGTCAGTGTGATTGATGAATCAGGCGAAGCTCCGATTCAGTGTGAAATGTTGTGGGCATGGGTGTCAAAAGCACATTTAAAGCAGAAACAAGCCTAACGCCTGTTTCCTCTCCAAGAAAAAATCCCAGCTACTGTGCTGGGATTTTTTTCATTACGATGTTTGACTAGCTTGATACTTATGATGCTTGACTAGCCTGAGCTTCTAAAAACTTCTGTTTGGCTTCTTCAGGAATCTGACGTTTTGAGCCTTTGACATCAACCGCAACAAAGGTAAATACCCCTTCGGTAACACGCACAGCTTCACGTGAATCATCATGGCTGTCCCACACTTCAATTTGCATTTGAATTGAAGTATTGCCCACTTTCAAAATTTTGGTGTAGCAACTGATCACATCGCCCACTTTTACAGGCACCAAAAAAGTCATTTGGTTAATGGAAATCGTGGCACAACGTCCTTTACTAAAACGCTCGGCATGAATCGCACCAGCCAAATCCATCTGTGAAACGATCCAGCCTCCAAAGACATCTCCACTCCAGTTGGTATCTGCTGGCATGGCAATTGTTTGTAGGGAAAGCACTCCCTCTGGTTTTGCATGAGAATCTGACACGTTCACTCCGGACATTTGCATTAAATTAGCACGAACAGTGCATTAAGACTGGGCGTTGAGTTGCTGATCCAACCACTGTTGTAATTCAGTCGCTCGTAGCGCGCCGCTTATTCTAGCAATTTCATTGCTTTTATTCATCAATACCAGTGTTGGAATACTGCGCACATGGAATGCACTGCTTAAGCGTGGATTGGCCTCGGTATCAATTTTGGCAAACACCACCTGCGGATTTTGCTTGGCAACTGTTGCAAAATGTGGTGCCATCATCTTGCAAGGACCACACCAGTCCGCCCAAAGATCAATCAGAATAGGTAAGTCACTATTTTGAATAAAATTACTGAAATTTTGCTCATTCAATTCAATGGGTGCAAGCGGAATCAGCGCTTGATGACACTGCCCACATGCAGGATTGGCAGATAATTTATCTTCAGGTACACGGTTTTTTGCACCGCATTCAGGGCATACAATAATCATTTACTGAACTCCAAACAGTTGCTGTAAAAACTCTAATTGGGTCTGAATGACTTTTTTAAACCATTCACCATGATAAATATCAAAATGTTGCATATCCCACTCTTCATATTGCACATAAGGCGCAATATTGGTGGCCGTTTCACGGCTCGATTCAATTGGAATCAGGCTGTCACGCTGCGCAGCAATAAATAACACAGGGATGTTGATTTGCCGCACTTCTTGAATGGGGCGATAACGAATCAAATTAAAAAACACCCGAGCAGGAATTTCCCCACTCCAGTAATGATCGGGGTTCACAATTGACATATAACCTGCATAACTGTCTGTGGTCGGTAAAAAACACAGTTCTTTTTGCGCCACCACTGCAAGCGTTTTGGGCGACATCCCTACCTTTGCTCCCATATAGTCCTGACTGGAGATTTTTAGGGCTTTCGGAAGTTGCTGCAAAGGATATAACTTGGCACTTTCCGCACCATCTACAAAAGGCACTTGTACCATGACCGCGGCAATATTGTGTAAGCGTGAGGCCAAACTCAGCACATATCCGCCACTCAGTGAAGTTCCCCACAGAATCATACGTTTGGCATCAATCGACTTACGTTCCGCAATATGTGAAATCATGCTGCGCCAGTCATCTAACTGCGCCTCTATGGATACCAACTCACGTGGACGCCCCGTACTCCCGCCCCAATAGCGATAATCGAATAGCACCACCGCATAGCCTGCCTGAGCAAAATATTGTGCGTATTGCACCAATTTAAAATGACGTAAGGCTGCCAGACCATGCGCCATCAGAATTACCGCGGGTTTTTCTATAGATTTAGGGCGATAAAAGTCTGCAGCAATCACCTCGTGATCACTTTTGACATATAAAGGCTCAACCATATAGGAATGCATAAGCGCTCCATTGCGTTATTTTATCGTTATCATCGTTATAAATATTTCAGAACATTCTGCT
Organism: Acinetobacter seohaensis; assembly: GCF_056431365.1. Classification (NCBI taxonomy): domain Bacteria; kingdom Pseudomonadati; phylum Pseudomonadota; class Gammaproteobacteria; order Moraxellales; family Moraxellaceae; genus Acinetobacter; species Acinetobacter seohaensis. The sequence continues at coordinate 4,885 of NZ_JBWKMK010000048.1, read as the reverse complement.
CTTGAATCTGCTTAATGCTATCATAAAGCATATTGTCATGAATAAAATGATGGAGTATTCCCATGTCTGAACAAGTCGGTTTTGCGGGTCAAATTGGTCCTGAGCATGTGAGCCAAGTTGTAGAAAAGGGCTTTAAGTCAATTATTAATAACCGCCCAGATATGGAAGGTGGTCCTGAACAGCCCACTAGTGCACAAATTGAAGAGGCAGCACGTGCTGCAGGTTTAGATTATGTCTATCAACCTGTGGTGTCTGGTCAAATTACTGAAGTCGATGTGCGTACTTTTGCCAATCACTATAACGAATTGCCAAAACCTGTGTTGATGTTCTGCCGTACGGGTAACCGCTCAAACAACTTATTCCAGTTGGCAAAACAAATGGATTTGTTGGATGACTAAACCCATCCTCAAATATGTATTTTGCTGTATTCTGATCTGTAGCAGTATCCCGCTGAGTCACGCTCAAAACGATGTTCAGACTTTAAATACCAAAGTCAGTGTTGCAGGTCAGATGAATGCTGCCAAATTTTCACAGTTGATGCGATGAGGTTTTAAATCTGTGATTGTGAACCGCCCTGATCAAGAGATGGGCAATGTAGTCAAGGTGAGTGAATTACGCAATATCGCGGAAAAATCTCAGATCAGTGTGATTTATCAACCCGTTAATAGCGGTAAAATTTCTCAAACAGACATTCTTGAATTCGCCAAATATTATAATGAGCTTCCAAAACCCATTCTGATGATTTGCCGTAGTGGCGCTCGTTCTAGTGCGTTATTTCATCAGGCAAAATTTCAAGGTTTGTTGCATGAATAAAGTTTTATTGGTGGTGATATGTGTCTTGGCGCTGAGTGCTTGTAGTTCTATGCAAGTGCGCCCGACGGTGGGTGTGAATGTGGGGACGAGTTTGTAAATATAAAAAACCAACTCAATATTTTGAGTTGGTTTTTAGTTTATAACTGATTATTTAAGTTCTAACCAACTTGTCTGGGTTTTACCATTAGGAACACTCGTAATAACCTTAATGTCATCACCCTGTGCACAGCCTTTCAAACGAACTGTGTACTGTACGACAGGTGCAATATTTGCAAATGTAGTTGGTGTCAATAAAGCCATAGTATTTGGAACAGTCTCATCTCCATTAATTACCTCAGCCTCACAAGTCTGATTTTTATAATTAAATTGTGGTGTACCTGTAATAGCTGCATCCAATGGCACAGAGGTTCCTGTTCCACTTCCAGAAATTACAATTGCGTAATCTTTATCTGCTAATGTGATATTCAAAGTACTATATGGTTCAGCTCCAGTTACACTTAAAACCTTTTTAGTTGAATCAGATGGCACTGCAATCAATTTAACGCTAGGTTCAAATGTTGTATTATCTTTAACTGAAACTCCAACAGTTGTACTAGAAGGCATTGGAACAGTTTTCAGACTATTACCATATACATTAAAACTAAAAGTGCCAGTCCCTTTTGAAATTTTTCCATTCGATTCAAACCCACTCTTCCAAACAAACGTTGGAGTATCATGAGCAAACGCAAAAACTAATTGTTGACGTAAAACTGCACTTAAACCACTGTCACAAGTATTAGGAATATTCGGCTGCTCAAAACTAGAAAGTGCGCATTGTAAACCAGCATTCGCTTTACTATAAATAAATTCACCTAGATTATGGAGATTATCTTCATTATCATCACGGAAAAAAGCACCAATGTTATGAGTTAAAGTATCCCCTTTTGTAAACGAATTACTACCGTCTAAATCATTGTAGGCTTTATCTCCCTCTACAAAAGCTAAAACAGTAACACGGTTATTTACAGGACGGGGATTTTGTGTCGTCAAAGTTACGCTACATGAACCAGCTTTATTGGTTGCACAAGATGAATCTACTTTGCCACCTTCCGCAACAAAACTAATTACTGTCCCTTCAGGTACATCATTCCCAACTCGATCTGTTAAACGTGCGGTAATTGTAGAAGTATCTCCATCAATATCCGTTCTTAAAGATTGTTTAGAAACAGATAAACTAACACCATTTTGAGTGACCCTACCTGTTGAAACTTTTACATTTTTAGATAAAGCATAGACTTTCGGATCTGACGCAAGTGCTGCTTTAATTTCCACTGGTCCAGGAATATCACCAGGGTATAAGTTTACAATAATTTTTCCATTAGAATCACTTTTTATTAATTTCTCAAGTTTATTATTATCTAATGAAATAAAATTTAAATCTGGGGGAGCTTCTGTTAATTGAACCAACACCTCTTGATTAGGAGCAGGGCGTCCATTTGCGAAAAGGGTAAACTCAACCTGCCCAGAGGCAGCCGAACCACTACCTGCAATACCAAGATCAACAGCAGAAGTTGTCGTATAAACTAAAGAGTCTGCTGCAATTGGTGCGACTTTAACTGTAACCTGTGGTGTCGATTGACTATTTGAGCTCTTTGCATAAATAATAGACTGCCCTTGGCACAGCTCACCAGTCACAGAAATAGCTTTATAAGTAGTTGTAATATCACCCTGATTAAGTGAAGTAACTGATGCTGGCGTAAATGTACCACATGTAGCTGTAAAGTTTACAACTACATTATTTTGAAAATTACCGCTGTCTGTTTGTGTTTTTAATGTAATATTTGTTGAGCCACCAACTTCTAATTGATCCGTCGAAGGAACCATATTCGCTAAAACAACATTAAGTGGTTGTAAAGTAAAAGCTAAATCCTTAGTAGTAATAGTTTTATCACCATATTCCACACTAGCTGAGACTTTATAAACACCAGTTAAGCTAGGATTACTTGGTACAAGTGAAATTGATGCATCACCTGCCGCATCAGTTAGTACTGCACCATTTGAACTCCCTAAAATAACATCACCAGTTGTGGTAAATGTAACAACTGCACCACTGATACCTTGTCCTGATTGATCTGTTACTTTTACAGTGGCCTTTGCACCATCAATGTTAATAACCTGAGTTTGTACACCATTAACATCTGTCAGAGTAATAGCACTAGCATTAACATTTTGAACTGTTTCACCAGTACTAGGATTAGTTGCATTATTTCCCGAATTAGGATTTGGCTTAGGGTAATATCCATCACTTCCACCGCCGCCACAGCCAGCCAATAAAACCGCTAAAGCCACAGCCGAAAACTTCAAACTAATTTCTTTCTTTTTCATTGAGTTAATCCCCAAATCCCTCTAAAACTATGAGTTGATCAAACATATAATTAATATTGTCAGATATGTAACCACAGTTACTGCTTTATGTAAATAAAAGCATGATAAATGTTTTGCTCGTGTTAGCCTGAATTTATTTATTACCTGAAGTAGCTCACAAATGTACGACCTCATTATTATTGGTGCAGGCACCGCAGGCATTAGCGCCTATAAAGAAGCGATTAAATACACCCAAAACCTACTCATCATCAATCACGGTCCATGGGACACCACCTGTGCCCGCGTTGGTTGTATGCCCAGTAAAGTTCTCATCTCTAGTGCCAATCGCATGCACGACATACAACATGCACAAGAAGTTGCACTCACGGTAGATGCAAAAATTGATACATCCCAAATCATGACGCACGTACGCCAATTACGTGATCGTTTTACCCGTGCCACACAAAAAGATGTAGATCGTTGGGAAGCATCCCATAAGATTTCAGGCTTTGCGACTTTCATAGATGCCCATACAATTCAAGTGAATGGACAGCAATATCAGGCAAAAGCTTTTATTGTTGCAGTCGGTTCTACTCCTGCTTATGAGCAAGCATGGAAAGAAAAATTAGGCGAACGCTTAATCACATCAGATCAAATCTTTGAATTAGAGCACTTACCGCAATCTTTGGCCGTCATTGGCAGTGGTATAATTGCAATCGAATTAGCTCAAGCTATGCAACGCTTAGGGGTAGAGACCACTATTTTTGCACGTAGTCGTAAAGTTGGTTCACTCCGCAGCCCAGAACTACAAACCATTGCACAAGATACACTCAGTCGAGAATTGAATATCAAATTTGAAACCTTGCCTACACAACTACAAAAAACAGAACAAGGCGTGAAAATTGAATATCAAGAAAATGGACAAATACAAAGCTTAACTGCCGATTATGTATTGGTTGCTACGGGTAGACGCAGCTATTTAGATCAGCTTCATCTTGAAAATATTGATACAAGTTTCAACAACATCAAACAACTCCCAATTGATCCTCATACCAAACAACTCGGACAGCATGCTATTTTTATTGTGGGTGATGCACACACGAATACTCCCATTCAACATGAAGCAGCACATGAAGGGCGTGCAGCCGTGCATAATTGTTTAAGCTTTCCAAACATTGAAAATATAAAAACATTAACACCCATGGGCATTGTGTTTAGCTCACCTGAAATGGCATCTGTAGGACAAAACTATAAACAACTGAAAGAGCAAAATATTGCATTTACGACAGGCTTTGTTTCTTATGAAAAACAAGGTCGCGCTTTGGTGCTGGGAAAAAATAAAGGTGCGATTGAAGTTTATATTAATAATAAAAGTCAAAAGTTATTAGGTGCTGAATTATTTGTGGATGCTGCTGAGCACATGGCGCACTTATTGGCTTGGATGATTGATGAAGAACTCACACTTGAGGATATTTTAGATAAACCGTTCTACCATCCAACACTAGAAGAGGGTTTAAGAACAGCACTTAAACATGCACGTCGACAACTACTTGAAATCTAATCAAATTTAGAAAGTATGCTTACTCTTTAAAACCATCCCCTGATGGTTTTATTTTGCCTTCACTTTTTATAGTTTTTAATATTTTCTTTTCTACATAAAAAACACCCCCAACGCTAGTTGAGGGTGTTTAGAATAATGAGCTGGCGATGACTTACTCTCACATGGGTA
>NZ_JBWKMK010000047.1:0-47636 GCF_056431365.1 Acinetobacter seohaensis | reverse complement strand
GTTCCATTTTAGATATTTGTTTAAGATAAGATATAACTCATTGAGATGTGTCATAGTATTCGTCGTTAGAAAACAATTATTATGACATTATTTCAATGAGTTATCTATTTTTGTCGTGTACAGAGAAATTTTTTATATATTTTTCAAAATCTTAATTAAAATTAACAGATAGATTTCAGTAATAATATTGGACTGATTAAAGTAAATTTCAAGTTTAATCTGGTAATTTTTTATTTTAGTTGAGTCATTGACATACACTTGCATATCAATCAATTAAAGGCTTTTGATTGTTATTTATGCCATTTGAAATATTTAGTTACAATGATTGGCAAAATATACCAACCATTGTATGACCTATCAGTCAAAGCTTAATCTTGTTCAATAATTTCAAAATCATGGCTAATTTCGACGCCACCATCAGATAGCATTTTACTGGCAGAACAGTACTTTTCTGCTGAAAGTTCAACCGCCTTCGCAACCTGCTTTTCCTTGACAGCCTTGCCTTTGACCACAAAATGCAAATGAATTTTGGTGAACACGGCAGGGATGCTATCGGCACGTTCTGCTTTTAACTGACATTCAACATGCGTCACTTCTTGGCGTGATTTCTTTAAAATAGTCACAATATCGAATGAAGCACAACCACCAAGTCCCATTAAGATTAACTCCATAGGACGTGGACCACGGTTTTCACCGCCATATTCTGCAGATCCATCCATCACCACAGAATGACCACTTTCCGATTTGGCTTCAAAAGCAACGTTCTCTAACCACTGAACACTTGTTTGCATTGCAACTACCTAAAAAAAACTATAAATTGACATGGGTATTTGTACACTAACATAACTTGAGTTGATAAGGAATTTCATCTCTACTGTGTGACAAGTTCAGACTAGGTCTTGTGCGATCTATTATTTATCCATTTTCGGAACCGTTAGCATGACTTCAAACTTTTCACAGCTGAGCACTGATGCATTGTCCCCTGGACAACTGCCTGACTCAGTCAAAGCATTATTAAAACGTGCATACATCAACCGTTATCCAAAACGGACAACTATTGTTGATGCGGGGACTGAATCTAAATCGTTATATTTGATTTTAAAAGGTTCAGTATCAATTATTCTTCGCGAAGATGATGATCGCGAAATTGTTGTGGCATATTTGAATCCAGGCGACTTTTTTGGGGAAATGGGTCTGTTTGAATCGAATCCACAACGTACTGCAGAAGTTCGTACTCGTGATGTCTGTGAAATTGCAGAAATTACTTATGAAAACTTCCACGAACTCAGCAAACAATATCCTGACTTAAGCTATGCCGTTTTTGCACAGCTGGTACGTCGTTTAAAAAATACTACACGTAAGGTAACTGACCTTGCCTTTATAGATGTGTCTGGTCGTATTGCACGTTGCTTGATTGATCTTTCTGCGCAACCAGAAGCCATGATTTTGCCAAACGGTCGTCAAATTCGTATTACACGCCAAGAAATTGGTCGTATTGTCGGCTGTTCACGTGAAATGGTCGGGCGTGTTCTAAAAACACTTGAAGAACAAGGCATGATTGAAACTGATGGTAAAGCCATTCTGATTTTTGATGCTTCTTTGGAGCAAAATGAATCCACTGATGGCAACTTTGATGACGAGTAAACCATCTATATGCTCATTAAAAAAGCAAATCTTCGGATTTGCTTTTTTATTACCAGCTGTTAACTTTTTACCATTTTCAATTATCAAAATACCATTATTGCTGTCACTACAATGAAGTAGCAATTTTCGCAGCCACAAGTGGCGCAAAATGGTTTCAGCTCTTGTAACATCAATATATACATATAATCTTGAGCGAGAGACAATATGCAATTTAAACCATTGGCAAAAACAGGCATTCTAGTTCCAGAAATCTGTTTAGGCACCATGACATTTGGTGAACAAAATACCCAGCAAGAAGCCTTTCAACAACTCGATTATGCGCTAGAACGAGGCTTATATTTTTGGGATACCGCAGAAATGTATCCCGTACCACCAAAAGTAGAAACTCAAGGTGCAACTGAAACTATTATTGGCAATTGGTTACAACAACGTGGCGGACGTGACAAATTGTTTTTAGCCTCTAAAATTGCAGGCCCTTCGCAAGGCGGCAGTCATATTCGAGATGGCAAAACCCGCTTTAACGCACAGGATATTCATTCTGCGCTAGATGGTAATTTAAAACGTCTGCAAACCGACTATATCGACTTATACCAACTGCACTGGCCGCAGCGTCCAACCAACTTTTTTGGCAAACTCGGTTATGGCAACCAAGAAGCACAAAATACGCAAGAAATAACCGATCTTGCTGAAACCTTAACCGCATTGCAACAAGAAATTCAAAAAGGACGGATTCGCTATATTGGGCTGTCGAATGAAACCCCGTGGGGCACCATGAAGTTTTTACACTTGGCAGAACAGTTAGGATTAAGCAAATTTGTTAGCGTACAAAATCCGTATAACCTGCTGAATCGTACTTATGAAATTGGTATGTCTGAAATTGCCCATTATGAAGGTGTTGGACTACTCGCCTACTCACCTTTGGCTTTTGGTTATTTAACTGGTAAATTCCGTCATGGCGCACGCCCTGCCAATGCACGTGTCACGCTATATTCACGTTTTAGCCGTTACAGTAATCCACAAAGCGAATGGGCAACCGAGCAATACGCCCAACTTGCAGAACAACACGGCTTGAGTTTGACGCAACTGGCGCTGGCATTTATCAAGCAGCAATTTTTTGTGACAAGTACCATTATTGGCGCGACGAATATGGCGCAACTCAAAGAAAATATTGATGCCTTTGACATCACCTTATCAGATGAAATTTTACAAGGCATTGAAGCCATTCATCGTCAACAACCCAATCCAGCGCCCTAATTTTATTTTAAGCACTGCTTTAAAATGAAATTAAAAATATGAACTCAGCAATAACTCATCATTTTTATGCTGTTTAAAGTCAAAAAGTCTTCATAAAAAAAGATGCGCATAAAACCATGCGCATCTTTTTTGTGTTTTATCTTAACCAGTTGAACTGGCTGAGGTCATCTTAACGACGACTTTGGTTATATAGCGCTTGTGCTGCTGGCAAGTTTTTACGCATTGCTTCAATACGCTGACTGTTCGATGGGTGAGTCGATAAGAAGGACGCACCGCCGCCACCTTCAAGCTTGTTCATTTTTTCCCAAAGGGTAATTGCAGCTTGTGGGTTATAACCTGCACGCGCCATCAGCATTAAACCACCCTGATCGGCACGACTTTCCAAATTACGTGAATATGGCAAGCCAATCCCAATTTGGGTACCCAATTGCGCTGCTGCTGCACCCAATTGACCAACGTTATTGCCTGCCGCACTTAAACCTACGTTCAAGGCAATATTGGTTAAAGCCTGTGCACCAATTTTACTTTTCGCGTGTTCTTCTAAAGCATGCACCATTTCATGCCCCATAATTGCGGCAATTTCAGCATCAGTTAAATTCAGTTTATTCACAATACCAGTGTAGAACACCACTTTACCACCAGGTGCGACAAAAGCATTGACTTGATCAGACTTAAGTACCGCCAATTGCCACTGGAAAGGCTGACCAGTTTGGTTCATTTGGTTGGCATGTGGAATCAAACGCTGAAACACAGTATTGATACGTTTATACGTGGTTGAACTCGTGTCTAACTGATTTTTATTGCGTGCATCTTGCACCATTTCGTTATAGCTTTTGGTTGCAGTTGCATTTAGGGTCGCAGTATCTGCACCCGCCATGTCTGCAACAGTGGTACACCCTGAAACTGTGATTGCGCCTGCGGCACATAAACTTAACATCAGTTTTTTGTTCATTATAATAATCTCCGCCTTGCGAGCTATCTTCATACCAATCAATTATATGAAATCAATTCAAGGCTTTAAATCTATAATCACTTCATAATCATATCATTTATGTAAACAACGCCCAAGCTGTGTACAGATTGTATGTCTAAGCGATCAATAACTGCCTTAGTAAAGAAATTGATAAGACAACCAAAACACTAAACAGAAGATATTTAAACCCAAGTAAATTTTAGACACTACTTCTACTTTTTCTTCGATTGCTGGATTTTTGCGTTTGTAGAGTAGGTAAGCATTTTGAATCAGAATCAGTGGCACCAAAATACAGGCAAAAATAACGCTCAAACCAATAAATGCCTGATACATAATATTCGGATCATGCTTTTGCGATAAAATCAGCATCATGGCAATGGTCGGTGCTCCGCCCATCGCGAACAACAAAGAATAAAAAATCGTACTGGTAATATTTTTATGCATCCTGCATAACCTTAATTAAATTTAATTTTCTAAAGCCATTGTAACAAGCCACCCTGCGCTGCACAGTGCCAGTCATCTGCAACTTTAGTCTTGAAAAAACCACTCACTCAGCATCATCTGCAATTTTTCACCAAATGAGTCGCTATTGAAACTGAAACAACATCAATAAAAAGCCCCATCATTTAGACAGGGCTGAGTACATCATCAGAGCTTAAATACTATGTCAAAGCACAACAACTTAAGCATCAAATGGATGACGTAATACAATCGTTTCTGCGCGGTCTGGACCTGTAGAAATAATGTCAATCGGACATTCAATTAACTGCTCAAGACGCTTGATGTATTTCACTGCATTTTCAGGCAATTGTTCTACACTGGTCGCGCCCACAGTTGATTCAGACCAACCTGGCATGGTTTCGTAGATTGGCTTTAAGTTTTCGTATGCAAGCGCATCAGAAGAACCTACACAACCTGAATCGGTATTTTCATAACCTACACAGATTTTGATTTCTTCTAAACCGTCCAATACGTCCAACTTGGTCAAGCAAATACCAGAAAGTGAGTTTACATCGACTGAGCGACGTAAAATTTCGGCATCGAACCAACCACAACGACGCTGACGACCTGTAGAAGCACCGAACTCATGTCCCACAGTACCTAAATGTTTACCAATCGCATCGCCCACGTCATTTGCTGCGTCGTATACTAACTCTGTTGGGAATGGGCCTGCACCTACACGTGTGGTATAAGCTTTGGTAATCCCTAAAACGTAGTCTAAATGTAATGGACCTAAGCCTGAACCAGAGCTTACACCGCCCGCAGTTGTATTCGATGAAGTCACATACGGATAAGTACCGTGGTCAACATCAAGTAATGAACCTTGCGCACCTTCAAACATAATGTTGTCACCGTTTTTACGGTAATTATGAATTTCAGTCGTTACATCAACCACTAATGGTGCAATCACTTCACGCCATTGGTCACATAGCGCTAAAACTTCATCTAACTGAACTGCTTCAACACCGTAGTATTGTGTCAATTGGAAGTTGTGATAGTCCAATAATTCAGTCAATTGAGCGCGTAGTGCTTCACCGCCACGAACCAAGTCAGCAACACGAATCGCACGACGTGCAACCTTGTCTTCATAAGCTGGGCCAATACCACGACCTGTTGTACCAATTTTGGCATTACCACGTTTTTTCTCACGTGCTTGGTCAAGTGCAATGTGGTTCGGCAAAATAAGCGGACAGTTTGGTGAAATACGTAAACGCTCTTTCACTGGCACGCCTTCTTGTTCCAAAATACCCATTTCTTTAATGAGTGCTTCAGGAGAAAGTACTACACCATTACCAATTAAGCACAGTACGTTTTCACGTAAAATACCTGATGGAATGAGGTGTAATACAGTTTTCTTACCACCAACCACGAGAGTATGGCCTGCGTTGTGTCCGCCTTGATAACGAACGACTGCCGCCGCCTGATCTGTGAGCAGGTCGACGATCTTACCTTTACCTTCGTCGCCCCATTGGGTACCAAGTACCACAACATTCTTGCCCATAATAGCCTCATTACATCATGCTGTTAAAATTGAAAACCAAGACCTGTAACATGAAACATGCCTTGGCGATTAAATTTTTTCGACTGTCCACTCACCATTTGCAAGAACCAATTGGTGCGTTGCGTATGGAACCGAGTTTAAATCATCATTGCCCAACAATTGAATTACACTAAAGCCTTGCGCACGTGTGTTTTGGATAGCCGCGATTAAATCAGGTTGTGAGCCTTTAGGCGCAACAACAACAGACGATGATTCAAAACGACCTGCACTTAATACAAACAAGTCACAAGAGAAACCTGTTGCAGGGCGCGCACGTCCGAAATGCTGACCAATGCCATCATAACGACCGCCTTGTGCCAATGGTGCAGCACGATTTGGCGCATACACTGCATACATTAAACCTGTGTGATAGTGATAAGAACGCAGCTCAACCACATCAATACCAATATGCAAGTTTGGCCAACGTGCCTGAATTTCAGCTTGTGTTGCTTTCACGGCTTCAAACGCTTGCTTAAATTCGGTATTTTCCAACACATCAGCACTTAAATGAGCCTGCAAAGCAGTTAAATCACTGGCATAGCGACCTAAAGCATAAAAATCTGAACCGAAATTTAAATCTTGGGTAAATTCTGCCAATTCAGGCAATGCTTTACGCTGATATAAATCTGACAATTGACGTTCAGTGGCTTTGCTTAATTCTGCTTGTTTAACCAAGCTACGGAACAAGCCGACATGACCCAAGTCTAAATGCACACCTTCTGCCAAACCTGCTTCTTTTAGCAAGCTGAGCATCAGATCAACCATTTCTACATCGGCATCAATGCTGTCTGAACCAAATAACTCTGCACCCAATTGCAATGGTGCACGTGTGGTATTAAAACCTTGTGGTTTGGTATGTAAAACCGTACCTGCATAGCAGTAACGTGCAATACCATCTACAGGATGTACATGCGCATCAATACGTGCCACTTGTGGTGTCATATCGGCACGCACACCCAGCAAACGACCTGAAAGTTGGTCGATCACTTTAAATGTGGCAAGGTCTAAATCTTGATTCGATTCTGAAAGAGAAGATAGAGATTCAATGTATTCTATGAATGGCGTGTACACCAACTGATAACCTCGAGATGCGAGGAAATCCAGTGACTTACGACGCAAGCTTTCAATCACTTGCGCTTGTTCTGGTAATACATCAGCTACACCATCAGGTAATAACCATGTCTCTGAAATGGGCATGTTGTAAACCTAAATTCTTGTTTGCGCGGAACGAATCCGCATAAAAAAATCGGGAGCACACCCGATTTCTCCTAGTTTAGCATGATACTTTTGCTCATGCACCCGACTTTTTCTGAAATATGCGGTAAAAAATATGAATACACCACATCTTTCAAAGCCGTCATTTAGAAGTCCTGATTTGATTTGACCGCCTTTGCCAATAAACTAACCAACTCAGCATTTTGCATTTCAAGCTGTGCAGTTTTTTGCACAGTTTTATCGAGCGCATCTTGCTGAACCTGCATCTTTTTGGCCAAATCTTGCATAATCTCCAACGTCTTTTTTAGATGCTCTTCTAAATGTAATACTTTTTGCTCGACTTGCTGTTGATGCTGCACGTCGCTGCTGCTGTCTGCCTGATTTTTAAATTGCAACCAAATCAGAAAAATGACAGCAAGTGCCAGCAAAAAAATAAATCCCCACAATAAAATAATCATCATGCCACTACTCTATTCAAATTTTCTATGCAAACTTTGTTATATCAATCAGTGAATTAACCGTGAATACGAAGTGTAAAATCTGTCATCACTATTACACGCTTTTCACACTTTGTATATGTCTTAAAAAGTAGCCGCTTACACCGCCCGCTGACTAAAAGATTCACACAAATCTAGTAAACGGTTGGCATAACCCCACTCGTTGTCATACCACGCAAAAACTTTGGCTTGATGACCCACGACCATGGTTTGACTTAAATCGACAATTAAAGAATAAGGTGAATGGTTAAAGTCGCTCGATACCAAAGGCTCATCGGTCACTTGCATAATTTCGGCATAATCATGCGCTGCCGAAGCACACAACACCTGATTCAATTTGTGCACCGTAATTGGTGACTGAGAAATAAAAGTTAAATCAATAGCTGCAACATTAATGGTCGGTACACGAATCGAGTAACCATCAATCCGATCTGCCATTTTTGGCATGACTTGTTTTAATGCACCCAAGGCAGATGAAGTTGTAGGAATAATATTTTGCCCTGATGCACGCGCACGACGTAAATCACGGTGTGCTTGATCCAATACAGTTTGATCGGCTGTGACTGCATGAATTTCAGTCATTAATGCGGTATCAATTCCGAAAGCATCATCAATGATTTTAACTAATGGTACTAAAGCCTGCGTGGTACAAGATACGCTGGAAATAATTTGGTCGGTACTTTTGACTTCATGATGATTCACACCATAAACAATCGCAGCATCTACAGTATCGAATGGTGCAGCACCAATAATTACACGTTTGGCGCCCGCAGTAATATGCTGCGTTGCCGCCTCGCGGGAACGGAACAACCCTGTACATTCCAATACCACATCAACATTTAAGGCTTGCCACGGTAATTGCGCAGGTTGAGCCTGATTCAACACCTGAACTTTTAATTGCGCCAAACCTGCAGAAATATTCAAAAAAATCTGTTCATTTTCGAGGCTAATTTCCACCTGTCCTTTAAAACGACCATGGGTACTGTCATATTTAAATAAATGAACCAAGGTTTCTACATCGGCAATGTCATTTATGGCGACGATTTCAAAATGAAAGTCTTTGGGATTTTCAAACCAAGCCCGCAGCACATTGCGCCCGATTCTACCAAAGCCATTGATTGCCACTCGTTGCATGACCGATCCTTTCATAACGAAATCAAAATTTAAGCACAGACTATGTTAATAGATTTTGAGGCCTTACTGAAAAAAATCAGATCAATTCTGCGAATTTTCACGCAATTTGTTGTTTAATTCGGCAAATCAAAAATATCAGCTTTGACTTTCTAGCTTACATTTACGTTTTCTTAAATTTTGTATTCTACTTTATGGCAGTTCGGCATACTCCGTGACCTACAGTAAACGCTTATTTTGAATGTAAATGTTCATCATCTTCTATTGCAAAGATTTATTCTGCGTAATCGCAACCAAGTTTGCGTCAGAATTGTCATCTATTCACACTAAAATGATTGGTGATAATGGCTTTTTCCGTTATAATTTGGCGTTTTTAAAATTTTAAGCCTGCATGACAGCAAAAGAATTATTTTTGTCAGACTGTCTTGCGTTTAGCCCAATCGGAATTTATGGAGTGACTTGGTTGTGAGTACTCGTTTTATGACATCAGCTGAAATTCGTGAAGCATTTTTGCGTTACTTTGAATCGCAAGGGCATACACGTGTCGCATCGAGTTCTCTAGTACCCGCCAATGACCCAACCCTGTTATTTACCAATGCAGGTATGAACCAGTTTAAAGACTGTTTTCTTGGGCTGGAAAAACGTGATTATGTACGTGCTGTATCGTCACAAAAATGTGTGCGTGCAGGCGGTAAACATAACGATTTAGACAATGTGGGTTATACCGCACGTCACCATACTTTCTTTGAAATGTTGGGTAACTTCTCGTTTGGTGATTATTTCAAACGTGATGCAATTAAATTTGCTTGGGAATTTTTAACCAGCGAACAATGGTTAGCTCTACCAAAAGACCGTTTATATGCCACGGTTTACCACACCGATGATGAAGCATTTGACATCTGGAACAAAGAAATTGGTTTAGATGCTTCTCGTATTATCCGTATTGGCGATAACAAAGGTGGCCAATATGCTTCAGACAACTTCTGGGCAATGGGTGATACAGGTCCTTGCGGCCCTTGTTCTGAAATTTTCTATGATCATGGCGATCATATTTGGGGCGGTTTACCAGGCACACTAGAAGAAGATGGCGACCGTTTCATTGAAATCTGGAACAACGTATTCATGCAGTTTAACCGTACTGCAGATGGCGTATTGCACCCACTTCCAGCACCGTCTGTAGATACAGGCATGGGCTTGGAGCGTATTTCTGCAGTATTGCAACACGTCAACTCTAACTACGAAATTGATCTGTTCCAGCACTTACTCAAAAATGCAGCACAGATTATTGGTTTAGACACGACTGCTCTTGAAGTAACTGCACAGCAAACTGGCAAGCCTGTAGACTACCCTGCTTCACTCAAAGTAGTTGCTGACCACGCTCGTTCTTGCTGCTTCCTAATTGCCGATGGCGTGAATCCATCGAATGAAGGTCGTGGTTATGTATTGCGTCGTATTATTCGTCGTGCAGTACGTCACGGCAACAAGCTTGGCGCAACAGGTTCATTCTTCCACAAAATGCTTCAGCCTTTAATTGAAGTAATGGGTCAAGCTTATCCTGAACTTGCAGCAAATCAAGCGCGTATTGAAGCGCAACTTCTAAAAGAAGAAGAACAATTTGCCAAAACGCTTGAGCAAGGTTTGAAATTGCTTGAGGGTGAATTGGCACAGCTTAAAGGCTCGGTCATTCCTGGTGAAGTGGTATTTAAACTATATGACACTTACGGCTTCCCAACAGATTTAACGGCAGATATTGCACGTGAACGCGACTTGACCATTGACGAAGCAGGCTTTGAAGTTGAAATGGCAGCGCAACGTCAACGTGCACGCGATGCAGGTAAATTTGCAGTTGACTACAACTCAATTGTAAAAGTTGAAGGTGAAACTCAATTTGATGGCTATGACGCAACGACTGGTCAGGGTCAAATTGTGGCTATTTATAAAGATGGCGAACAAGTCGATGAAGTAGTTGAAGGCGATGAAGCTTTAATCGTACTCAATCAAACCCCGTTCTATGCAGAAAGCGGTGGTCAGATTGGTGATACAGGTCTATTCAAAAACGAAACAGGTATTTTTGAAGTTCAAGACACCAAAAAATCTGGCGGTGCTTTTGTTCATCAAGGTATTGTTACCATGGGCAGTTTAAAAGCTGCGCAAGCGGTGGAAGCGATTGTAAAAGCAGACATCCGCGAAGCTACTGCACGCAACCACTCTGCAACACACCTATTACACGCTGCCCTACGTCAAGTTTTAGGCCCACACGTACAGCAAAAAGGTTCTTTGGTTGCTTCTGACATTTTACGTTTTGACTTTGCCAATGACCAACCTGTGTCATTTGAACAATTACAAGAAATCGAGCGTTTAGTGAATGCAGAAGTTATTGCCAATACCGCAGTTTCTACTGAATTACTGGATATTGAAGCAGCCAAAGCCAAAGGCGCAATGATGCTATTTGGTGAAAAGTATGGCGATGAAGTTCGCGTACTTTCCATGGGTTCAATTATTGAAGATAAAAACTTCTCCATTGAACTTTGTGGTGGTATTCACGTAAAACGTACAGGTGATATTGGCTTATTCAAAATCATTTCTGAAGGTGGTGTTGCAGCTGGTGTACGTCGTATTGAAGCAATTACAGGCAGCAAAGCCGTTGAAGCCGTTCAAAAAACTGAACGCGATATCAACAGCATCAATGCTTTGTTGAAAGCACAAAAAGACCAAACTTTAGAAAAAGTGAATACATTGGTCGATACAGCATCTAGCCTTCATAAGCAGATTGAACAGCTCAATCAAAAATTAGCGCACTTCCAAGCAGCTGAACTTTTAAGTCAAGTACAAGAACTTGCTGGACGTACCACGCTCATTACCACTGTACAAAATATGGATGCAAAATCACTGCGTAATTTGCACGACGGTGTAAAATCCAAACTCGACCAAGCAGTGATTGTACTTGCAGGTGTAGAAGGCGATAAAGTCAGCTTAATCGCTTCTGTTGCACCAGACTTTACTGCTACGATTAAAGCAGGAGACATCATCAAACACTTGGCTACAGAACTAGGTGGTAAAGGTGGTGGTAAACCTGATTTGGCACAAGGTGGCGCGCCACTTAACGAGAACTTTGCAACGGTGATGGCAGGTTTAACTGCTTGGCTTGCGGCAAAATAATCTCACTTTTTGTGTAACTGACCCTGAGCAGGTAAATTCGGGGTCATGGCTTATATGGAACAACTATGGCACTAATCGTTCAAAAATATGGCGGTACCTCAATGGGTACTCCCGAGCGCATTTTAAATGTTGCTCGTCGTGTGAAGCGCTGGCATGATCATGGCCACAAAGTAGTGGTTGTCGTTTCTGCCATGAGTGGCGAAACCAATCGCCTACTCGCTCTCGCGAAAGCCATTACCGAAACCCCTGATCCGCGTGAATTAGACCAAATGGTGTCTACAGGCGAACAGGTGACGATTTCGATGTTAGCGATGGCGCTGAATTCTATTGGCGTTGCAGCAAAATCACTAACTGGTCGCCAAGTTGGTATTCAAACTGACAGCGCATTTACCAAAGCACGTATTGAAGCGATTAATACGGACGTGTTAACTGAAAACCTAGACGCAGGCCGTGTGATTGTGGTTGCTGGTTTCCAAGGGTTTGATGCTGAAGGTAACACCACGACTTTAGGTCGTGGCGGTTCTGATACTTCTGGCGTTGCACTTGCTGCTGCATTGAAAGCCGATGAATGTCAAATTTACACTGACGTAGATGGCGTTTACACCACAGACCCACGCGTTGCACCAAAAGCCAAAAAAGTAGATCGTATTTCTTTTGAAGAAATGCTAGAAATGGCTTCTTTAGGTTCTAAAGTATTGCAAATTCGTGCGGTTGAATTTGCAGGTAAATACCAAGTACCTTTACGTGTATTATCAAGTTTTGATAATGACAATGATGGCGCATTCGACGAAGATTTTAAACAAAATGTCGGCACACTCATTACTACTGAATTGGAAGACAACATGGAACAACCTATCATCTCAGGTATCGCGTTTAACCGTGACGAAGCAAAATTAACTATTTTAGGTGTGCCTGATGAGCCAGGTATTGCATCTAAAATCTTGTCACCTATTGGCGCTGCCAATGTTGAAGTTGACATGATCATCCAAAACGTAGAAGAAGATGGTACTACTGACTTTACTTTTACTGTAAACCGTGGCGAACTTGCCAAAGCAAAATCAATTCTTGAAGCAACTGCCAAAGAAATTGGTGCACGTGAAGTCGCTACACGTGGTGACATCGTGAAAGTATCTATCGTAGGTGTAGGTATGCGTTCACACGCAGGTGTTGCAAGCAAAATGTTTACTGCCCTT
The DNA here is from genome assembly GCF_056431365.1 of Acinetobacter seohaensis. Lineage (NCBI taxonomy): Bacteria > Pseudomonadati > Pseudomonadota > Gammaproteobacteria > Moraxellales > Moraxellaceae > Acinetobacter > Acinetobacter seohaensis. The sequence goes on along the minus strand of NZ_JBWKMK010000047.1, from coordinate 34,529 downwards.
GCAGATGAAGGCATCAACATTCTCATGATTTCTACTTCTGAAATTAAAATTTCAGTCATTATTGAAGAAAACTATTTAGAGCTTGCAGTACGTACTTTACACACTGTATTTGGTCTAGATCGTGAAAGCGGTGAGTCTAGCGCACGCGCTTAATACGCCCCTGTCAGAAAATGTAATTGTCTGACAAATTTTGCGAAAAAGTACAAAAAAATAGAGCCACTATAGTTTTTTTTATAGTGGCTCTGTTATATTGAGCAACATGCTTTCATAAATTTTGGCAGCGCTGTATCTTATAAAATAAATAATGATACGTTCCGTTAAAATTTACTGGTTTTTATTTGGTTGTGACTTTTAAATTGCTTTAAAAATCAATGCAGGTTTAGCATTTTGCAAGGAGATAAACATGCTGATTCTGACCCGACGTGTCGGAGAAACATTAATGATTGGGGACCAAGTCAGCGTGACTGTGCTTGGTGTCAAAGGTAACCAAGTTCGTATTGGTGTAAATGCCCCGAAAGAAGTATCGGTTCATCGTGAAGAAATCTATCAACGTATTCAACACGAACGTGCCATGCACGAGCATTTGCAACACTTAGATCAAGATTATCAACCTTCATTTGAAGAAGATAACTACTCGCAAAATGACTTTAATCGTTAAACGATTAAGGTAATTGAATATAAAGCGGCTCATTTGCCGCTTTAAATTTTTCTGCTGAATGCTTTTTAAAAACTTGCCCTGATTCAAATCATGTAAAAGCTATTTTACAGGCAACTCAGCACAAGTTTTGCATGAAAATTACTGTGAGTTTTCCATTAACTCTAAAGCCTTACGCACAGGTGCAAAACTACGTCGATGTGCCGCAATCACGCCATGCTGTGCAATGGCTTCAAAATGTGCTTTGGTTGGATAACCTTTATGTTTGGCAAAACCAAATTGTGGAAATGCTTGATCAAGCAATACCATTTCACGGTCACGCGCCACTTTAGCTAAAATACTGGCTGCAGAAATTTCTGGATGCAAAGCATCACCCCCTACAACAGCATCACAAGACATACTTAAACCCTGCGGAATTTTATTGCCATCGACCAAGACATGCTCAGGTTGAATAGATAAGGCTTCCACCGCACGACGCATCGCCAATAACGACGCTTGCAAAATATTCAGTTCATCAATTTCGGCTGCAGATGCTTCTGCAATTGCCCAAGCCAAAGCCTTTTCCTGAATTTCAACAAATAACTTTTCACGCTTTTTTTCTGTCAGTTTTTTAGAATCATTTAAACCTTCAATCGGGTTATTCGGATCTAAAATAACTGCCGCAGCGACAACAGAACCCACTAAAGGCCCACGCCCTGCTTCATCTACACCTGCAATTTTCATCATCTTTTTCCAGAAAAAATAGGCTGAAATCTTCAGCCTATCTTACGATGCGAGTCACAACGCACCATTTTTAATTTTACAGAATCGGTAAAACTTATCTTACTGCTTCTGCCACACATGCATTAATGGTTCGAGATACTGCATTGCTCACAATGGTTGCACGTGCAGCAGGGTCAATTGCTGCAGTGGCTAAATCTACTGCAGTCACATTTTGTGGTGCTTTTTCACTAACACAACCACAAATTTCCGCTTGAACATTTTGCTTTTGCGTTGGTGTCATAACACGTGTCGCAGTGTGCCATGCAGGAATGTTGTTTAGCTCAGTGACACATTTCGCATTAATTGCAATTTTAATTGCAGCCATACCTAGTTGTTGTGTCGCTGTTGGTGCAGGTGTGGTGGTACCCGTGGTTGTAGTACATGCAGATAAAACCAATGCTACAGGTGCCAATACAGCAAGTAATTTTTTCATAAAGGTTTTTCCCATATTAAAGATCATTTGATCTGATGATCATTACAATGCCGATATTGTGCCTAAACTTCAGCAGTGAAGGAATAGTGATTTGTTATATCCATCACTATTTTTTGGCCTCATTTCAGCAGCGTTGCAGATTTTCAACACTCCGTTGCACACAGGTGCTTTTTTGCCTATAACGCATTGTTTAGCATGCAAACATCAATTTTGCTCTGAAACATAGCATGAAACAGACGAATCAGTACTACACCCGTACCGCACAAGTTTTACATTGGCTGATGGCGGTTATATTTATTGCTGCATGGGCAGTTGGCTTTTTTAGTGGTAATTTTTTAAGTTATGAGTCAGATGGTAGTTTTAAAGGCGATGTAATTACCCTACATAAGAATATTGCCACGCCTATTATATTTTTAATGGTGATTCGTCTATTTTGGCGTTATACCCACCCTGCGCCACAACTGCCAGACAGCATGTCACCATTCATGAAAACTCTTGCACACTTAGGGCACTTGGGGCTGTATTTCATGCTGATTGCGATTCCAATTACAGGCTGTTTATTTAGCTGGAGCGTGGGGAAACCCGTGCCTGTACTGTATTTATTTGAAATTCCAGCTTTGTTGGATAAAAACCCTGAGCTGTTGGCCATTGTAAAACCTGTACATACTTATTTGTCTTGGTTTGCAGCCGCAATGGTGGTTGAGCATGTGCTTGCAGCACTTAAACATCACTTTATAGATAAAGACGATGTATTGCGTAGTATGACGCAGCAAGGTAAATAATTTGTTTAAAACTTGAATTGAACGCGATTCAAAACACTCGCCCACAAAAAAGCAGCTTAAATTAAGCTGCTTTTTTGTAGTCTAAGCTAATCTAAATTCAGTTTAACTCATCCCAATGCTTGAATTTGCTCAATCCATTTTTGCTTTTCTTCAGCCGAAATAAATGAAGCTTCAAAAGAATTAACCGCCAATTGTTTTAATTCAGCATTGCTTAAATCTAAAGCTTGGCTAATAGCAACAAAGTTATCATTCATATAACCACCAAAATAAGATGGATCATCTGAATTAACTGTCACTTTAACACCCTGCTGCAATAAACGGCGGATGTTGTGCTGTGCCATATCATCCACTACGCATAGCTTTAAATTACTCAATGGACAGACCGTGAGCGGCATTTTCTCTGCAATTAGACGTTGCATTAATACAGGATCTTCTTCAGAACGCACACCATGATCAATACGGTTTACTTTCAGTAAATCTAATGCTTCCCAAACATATTCGGCTGGCCCTTCTTCGCCTGCATGTGCCACGACTAAAAAGCCTGCTTCACGTGCTTTGGCAAAGACACGTTCAAACTTTGAAGGTGGATGTCCAACTTCGCTTGAGTCCAAACCCACTGCGATAATTTGATCTTTATAAGGCAAAGCCTGTTCAAGTGTGGCAAATGCTGCATCTTCGCTTAAATGACGCAAGAAACACATAATTAAATTTGAACTGATGCCTAATTTTGTTTGCGCATCATCACAAGCACGTTGTAAGCCATTAATCACGGTTGCAAATGCCACACCACGCTCGGTATGGGTTTGCGGGTCAAAAAACATTTCGGTATGTACCACACGGTCTTCAACACATTTTTCAAAATATGCCCAAGCCAAATCGTAAAAATCTTGCTCATGCACCAACACTTGTGCGCCTGCATAATAAATATCTAAAAAAGACTGCAAGTTATGAAAGTTATAGGCTTGTTTGACTTCTTCTACGGACTGATAAGGGATGTCTATTTGGTTGCGCTGCGCAATGGCAAACATCAATTCAGGTTCAAAAGTACCTTCAATATGCACATGCAATTCTGCTTTAGGTAATGCACAGATTAGCTCAAGTTGATTCATGTTCTGTCCTTTTTGCTATTTTATGGGAAAATTTTAAAAAATTGATCAAAATAAAAAAGGGTGCAAACTGAGTTTACACCCCTTTTCAGTTTAAGAATATTAACCGCCAAACATGGCAAATTTTAATGCCCAAAGTGCAGCAATAATCCACACCATATAAGGTACAGATTTCGCTTTGCCTGTGAGTAGTTTAATCAGCGCATAGCTAATAAAGCCCATGGCAATACCATCGGCAATGGAATAAGTAAATGGCATGAACACGAGGGTTAAGAAGGCAGGTACTGCTTCGGTAATGTCATCCCAATCAATATGCACAATGCCCTGAATCATCAATACACCCACAAATAACAAGGCAGGTGCTGTTGCAAAACCAGGTACCGATTGCGCGAGCGGCGCCAGGAATAAACAGGCAATAAACAACAAGCCAACAATCACTGCGGTTAAACCAGTACGACCACCCGCTGCAACGCCTGCAGATGATTCAATATACGGCGTTGTTGAAGATGTACCCAATGCCGCACCTGCTACAATGGCAGAAGAGTCGGCAAAAAGCGCTTTTTTCAAACGAGGTAATTTGCCATCTTGTAATAAGCCTGCGCGGTGTGAAACACCCACTAAAGTGCCTGTGGAGTCAAATAAATCGACCAAGAAAAATACGAAAATTACACCAATTAAACTTGCTGTAAATAGACCTTCAAAGTCCATTTGCATGAAAGTAGGGGCAAGAGATGGAATTTCACCAACCACTCCTTTAAATTCACTTAAACCTAAAGCTGTTGAAATCGCAGTTAGCACCAAAATACTGATGATAATTGCACCACGCACTTTAAAGTGATGCATCACCACCACCATTAAAAACCCCAATAGCGCTAAAAGTACAGTGGGTTGTTTTAAGTCACCTAAGCCCACCAAAGTCGCAGGATTATCGACAATAACACCAGCATTTTTAAGCGCGATTAAAGCAAGGAATAAACCAATACCACCGCCTATGGCTAATTTTAATGACATGGGAATGGCATTGACAATTGCTTCACGGATTTTAAACATGCTAATGGCAATAAAAATAATCCCTGATACAAAAACTGCAGCCAAAGCCGTTTGCCAAGACACTCCCATGCCTAAACACACCGAGTAAGTGAAATAAGCATTTAGCCCCATGCCCGGTGCCAGTGCGATTGGGTAGTTAGCAACAATCCCCATCACTAGGCAGCCAATTGCTGCGGCTAAGCAGGTGGCGACAAAGACAGCTCCATGATCCATTCCTGTTTCAGATAAAATCATTGGATTGACAATAATGATGTAACACATGGTTAAGAAGGTGGTTACACCCGCCAAAATCTCGGTACGGAATGTGGTCTTGTTTTCGCTTAATTTGAATAAGCGCTCAAGCATTCCCGCTGAGGATGGATTAGGAGTCGTCATGACCTAGCCCCTGTAAATAAACTGAATTTGCAGTATGACTGAATTTTAAGTCAGCACTTAAAAGCCTGTGTTAGTTGCAACAATAGATTTGCCCAATAAGCATGTGAAATTACACTAAAGAGATAAACTTAATTCACAATCAAGCATTTGATTTTATCAAAATCAAAATTTCGGAATGCTAAATAAAAAAGCCGCATAAATTTTATGCAGCTTTGTTCATCTTTTTTTACTTCAACCACTCTCAAAAGTAATGCAATTGAGTTGTGATGAAGCAGTTTCAATTGGCAAATTATACCATAGGGATTTTTTAAAAATTCTAGTTTTTTGAATTAAAGATAAAATTTTTAGATAAAGTGAAGCACACAAAAGTGTGATGAATAAAGCAATTACCACACAACATGTTAGAGATTTCTACGCTTATTCTGTGACTTGCAAAATCTGTGGTGTAGCCGCTTCTGTTTTTTCTAGCGATAAATTTGCAGATTCAGTCAAAACTTGGTTCAGTTCTGTCTGCTTTCGCGTTTCCTCTTCCAAGTAAACGAGATAACCTAATAAAACGACCAACACCACCAAAACTGGTACAAGAATGTGTTTCATGTCATTTACTTTTATTGAACAATTTTCATACATATTAGCAAAAATTATGCCTAGTGTAACTTTTAATACACCTTAATCAAAATTTTTGCTTCAACCATCAAACTTAATTCATCACATTAAGCCATTGTATGGATGGTATTTTTAAAGCGTTTCCAAGATACATAGAAAAAAATTGTTGCAATTGCGATTAGCCATAGAAACGAAGGCCAGACCACATCCAATCCTGCATTTCGGTATAAAATTGCTTGAGCCAATGTTACAAAATGCGTTGTCGGTGCAATCAGCATGATATTTTGAATGATTTCTGGCATGCTTTCTCTTGGTGTACTTGCCCCAGACAGCATTTGCAAGGGAATCAAAATAAGCATCATCAGCAAACCGAATTGCGGCATCGATTTAGACACGGTTGCCATATATATACCCATTGAGGTTGTTGCAAATAAGGTCAGCAAGGCTCCAAAGAAAAATAACAGCAAACTTCCTTCTATGGGTACCTGTAATGCCCCCTGCACCACTACTTTTAAGCCTAAAAAAGCTGCTAAAAGCACCACAAGGCTCATCGATAAAACCTTTGCCAGCATAATTTCAAAAACCGTGACTAGCATAACCGTTAAATGCTTAATGGTGCCATGTTCTCGCTCACGAATCAGTGCACAGATGAAATGTGGAAAGAGGCTTCAAAGCTCTAGTGCAAAATAAAAACCAATTAGTGCAAAATAAGCCGAAAACTTACATGTGTACACCACTGTGTACATATTTTTAAACTATAAGCGAATTTATGTATCTTTAAGAAAAGCAATAAAAAAGCCCTAAATCGTTATAATTCAGAGCTTTATTACTTATATGAAGTTATGTAACAACATATAATTTTAATGTATTGGTAGGCATATCCAGACTCGAACTGGAGACCTCTACGATGTCAACGTAGCGCTCTAACCAACTGAGCTATACGCCTAAAGTGCTTCGCATCATATTCAGTTTTGATTTTTAAGACAAGTCCTTTCTGTGTTTTTTCAACACATCCGAGCAAGTTTTAAGCAAATCAAAAAACACCTGCTCTGAAACACGGTCATGTTCAGGCGCATAAGAATATTGTTGATAGCACACGCCTAAACGCTTAAATGCCTCTTGTTCATTTGCATCTACCTGCGCTGCTAAACGCTGCATCCACACACTCACTGTTTCTGCATCCTGTTTTTGCAACTGAGCGGGCAATCTTTTAGAAAATTTGTCTAAGGCACGATTTATGCGAGAACCTTGCTGACGTTTTTTCCAAAAAATCCAGCCAAAATACCCTGCTAAGATCATGAGAATACTTGAAACCAACACCGCTGCCAAAGCATAGTTTGAGTGCAGCCCTAAGCGTCCAAACCAGTGACGCTGTGACTCGGCATCATAACCCACGACCTTGCTTTGCCATTGATAACTTGCATAATCACTCCACACCCGTAAAGAACGAATAAAATTAGAATGTTGGTATTGCCACATTTGTGTGTCAGCACCCAAAACGGCCCGATCATCTGCCATTAGGTTTTGCATACCATCATCTATACGTTGAGGTGCAATGATGGCTGTCGGGTCTATGCGTACCCATTGTTGATTGAGCAACACTTCTGTCCAAGCATGTGCATCTTGCTGTCGTACTTCCCAGCTTTGTCCATCGGGTGCAAGTTCCCCACCCTGATAGCCCACGACTACACGCGCTGGAATCCCGACATAACGCATCAATAAGGCAAAACTTGAGGCATAATGTTCACAAAAACCTTGCTTACTCTGAAATAAAAATTCATCGACCCGATTTTGTCCGAGTGTTCCGGGTTTTAAGGTATAACTAAAACCATTATTGCGATACCACTGCAATACATTCTGCACGTAGCGTTCAGGTTGTTGCTGACTTTGGGCAAACAGCTGCAGGGCAAATTGCTGTGCCTTTGGGTCAGATTGCGTCTGTACCTGAACATTTAAACGCTGGCTAAAGCGTCGATAACGCTCGCTCTGTGCATCATCACCCTGAATGTGTGCAGATTCCCCAACCCACTGCAAAGCAATGGGTTGAATCCGACCATTTTGACGCTGTGGCACCATACTCCAATCACGGCGTAACACATAGCCGTGTTGATTCGGTACAGATTTTTCTAGTGCCATAATCCACTGTACACGTGGATCTGCTGCAATATATTGATACTGAAAATCGACTTGCTCTGGCTGTAATTGTGCTGCCTGAACGGGTTGTTGATTGCTAAAATTGCTTGTCCATGTGCGACCATCATATTGATCCAGTACCATCGCCCGCCAATATAGTTTTGAACGTGGCGGCAGTTGCTGCATATTCCCCACAATACGAAATGCCAAAGCAGAAGATTGTGATAATTCGGCAATATCGCCTGGTGACATCGTGTCACTAATACCTGTCACGCCTTTGGCATCAGGAATAGGTACATGCCACAATGGCGGTAAACGTGGAAAGAATAAAAACAATAATAAAAAGAATGGCAAAGCGTATGCGATAAACTTGGCGACATTTTTAAGGTCATGCTTTGCATCTTGGCTGCTCGAATGACGCGACGCATAATCTGAAAATGCACTTTTTTGAATCCGATATAACCCAATTAAACAACTGATTAAACATAGAATGACCAACACGGTCATCCACATGCTTTGGCTGTATAAAAATGAACTGGCACTCACAAAGAGCGCAAAATTAAATAAAATAATCAGGTCGCGCTGGGTATGACTTTCTAAAGCTTTGGCAAACAAAAAGGTGCTTAATAAGGCAACACCAGCCTCTACGCCAATCAGGCTTTTATAACTCAGATAAATGCTGGCTAAGGCACAGCAGGTCAATCCATAAGTCCAAACTTTAGAGATATGCACTGTCTTGTTTTTATAGTGACGATACAACAGCAACAACATGATGGCGAAAATGACGCTCAATGCCACAGGGCTAAACAGTATGTGAGCAGCCAAAATTAAGATCAGGCTAAGCAGAATAGATTGCTGAATCGAATTGTGCATGATCATCAAGCCTGTGCCAAAAGAATTTTTGCCTGTTTCAACTGTCGCTCGCCTACGCCTTTTTCAAGGGTCGCATGTGGCAAAAACATCGCATAATTCAACTGTTGTTGTTCACATTGTTCAACTAAGCCCATCATCAAACTTAGTTTTTCTTCGTGAGTCGGTGCAGGCATGTGTTCATAGTGAATGTCGATACTCTGTTGATCCTGATATTGTTCAAAAACTTTCACATATAAGCCCTGACCGCGTGCCGCTTGCTTCCACGACACGGCTTGTAAGGAATCGCCCAATTGAAAATCACGCAGCTCACGAAACTCGTCTAAATCGGGTTGAAAGCTGTGTTGATGCTGTTTATTCTCTGCGCTATACATGGCGGCTTTGGGTGCCACCCACGCGGTACGTGACAAATTCAAATAAGTCCACGCACGTACCAAGCCAAAAGGATAAACCGAATAAATGTGTAAATAAGGATAATGAAACTGCCCACGTTGCGCTGCAAAAAATGTCAACACATACTGCTGCTGAGTGTCTTGAATAAGAACCTTTTCTAATTGATGATCGGCTTTAATCCATAAATAGCGTGCCTGCGCGACCTCTTGTTTGAAATGCAATTGTAATTGCAATACTTCACCTACTTGCCCAACTTCGGTGGTCACAATTTCAATCTCTAATTCATGCAGCTGCTTAAAGGTCAAATAAAAACTGATACATAAAATGGCACTGATCAAAAAGCAAAAGCCTAAAATCAGGTTATTGCCATAATTCACGCCTGCAATAAACGTGATCAAAATCAGCACTAAATACAGATAGCCCTGTTGGTAAATAAAAACCAAAATATCTTTTTGTTTTAAGGCCTTGTGTCGATCAAATTTAAAACGTGTCTTGATCCAGTTTTGCCATGCCTGCTTAAACATGCGTGTACTAACTCACTTTAACCTGTTGCATCACATACAAAGTTTCTGCCTCACTCAATCCAATACGATGTGCAGCAACTGCCACAAATACCGCTTGAATATCATCGGCAGTGACAAAACTACGTTGCTCAATTAGAGCATGTGCTTGTGCTGCTTTTTTCAATGCCAAAACACCACGGGTAGATAATCCGTGACGCGCTTTACGGGTTTCTGTGGCTAAGTCGAGTAAGTAATCTAGCGCGGTATCTGACACATAAATTTCCGTGACCAATTGCTGTAAATTTAAAATTTCTGTTTCAGTAAAAATATGGGCCAAACTGGCAATCAGCGCATGTCTGGAGTTTTGTTGCAGCAACATTTTTTCAGCAAAACGCGATGGATAACCCAAAGACAGACGCATTAAAAAACGATCAAGCTGTGATTCTGGCAGCGCATAAGTACCACTTTGAAACAGTGGATTTTGTGTGGCAATCACCCAAAAAGGTTGCGGCAAGCTATAACGCACACCATCCACCGTAACCGCGCCTTCTTCCATCGCTTCCAACAAGGCACTTTGGGTTTTAGGCGAACAACGGTTAATTTCATCTGCCAATAAAATTTGGGTAAAAATTGGACCTTGTTTAAACTCAAATTGATGTTCTTTTTGGTTAAACATATTCACCCCAATCACATCACTGGCCAGCATGTCATTGGTAAATTGAATACGTTGGAATTTGAGTCCCGCCAAATGTGCTAAAGCACTAGATAAGGTGGTTTTCCCCAAACCAGGTAAATCTTCAAAAAGTACATGCCCACCTGCCAGTAGACAGCTCAAGGCAAGTTTGGTTTGTTGTTCTTTATCTAAAATAATGGTATTAATTTCAGTCAAGAACGACTGAATTTTGGCGGCATAAGATTCAACTTGTTGTTGTAGTTGCTGCTGTGTTTGTGTGTGTTGTTGCGTTTGAACTTTTTCCTTACCCCAAATCACAGTCACTCCCCCTATTCCCCAATAAAAAACGGCGTATGTTTTAACATACACCGTTTTCTTAAATTTCCAAAGAAATCCTAGAGATATTCTGATTCACCTTTCAAGTACTTTTCAGAACACTGCTCAACCTCCTGAAACTGCTAAACATCCATTAACAAGGACATTTTTTCAAACCACCTTTGGCCGATGGATAACGTGCATCGACACAATAGCGATAGAAAGTTTTGGCATCCATGGCTTCCAAATCTGGATGATGCTTCTGCATGTGTTCCAAATAATTTTGATAATCAGGCACACCCACCATCAAACGAAAGCTTTGTTGCAAACGCTGCCAAAGTGTTGCAATTCTTGACCAGTTTTTAGGATTCAGAATCAAATCCTTTTGCGACATGATGGTCATTTTAATGATGTTGTAAATCACCGTTTTACTCTGTTGGGCAAATTTAAGCTTAATCATGTGCTCACTCCTAATGACCACTATTCGGCTGAATCGTTTCAGGATCACGATAAATCGCTTCAGCTTCATGTACAGTTGGTGTTGGACTTGCCAAGGCACGACGAATCACCCCAATGGCAGCGAACAACATCACAAATGCCACAATCATAAAGAAACCACATAACACGGCATTAATTTGATTGGACATGACAATGGTTTGCATTTCAGTCACTGTTTTTGCAGGTGCTAAAATTTCATTGCGTTGAATTGCAGCATTGAAACGATCTGCTTGCGCCAAGAAACCAATTTTGGGATTGTCGTGGAAAATCTTTTGCCAACCTGCAGTCATTGAAGTAATGAACAAGAAAACTGTAGGGATAATCGTCACCCAAACATATTTTTCTTTTTTCATTTTAAACAGAATCACTGTACCTAAAATGAGCGCCATCGCTGCCAAAATTTGGTTACCAATACCAAATAGAGGCCATAAGCTATTAATACCGCCTAAAGGATCGACCACGCCTTGATAGACGAAGAAGCCCCAACCAGCCACCGCAACTGCTGTGCCAAGCAAGTTACCAAAGAAGTTATGTGAATTTTTCACTGCAGGAATAACAATACCTACAGTATCTTGCACCATAAAACGGCAAGCACGTGTGCCTGCATCTACTGCAGTTAAAATAAATAAGGCTTCAAATAAAATGGCAAAGTGATACCAGAATGCCATCATTGAGCGGTTATTAAAAATCTCGGTGATGATATGTGCCATACCAATTGCAAACGTTGGCGCACCACCCGTACGTGACAGAATCGAGCTTTCACCGACTTCTTTTGCCAAAATGGTTAAAGCCTCAGGAGTCACTACAAAGCCTAAATTTCGTACCGCTTCTGCTGCACTTTCCACCGTTGTACCTAAAACTGCAGTGGGTGCATTAATGGCAAAGTACACGCCTGGGTCTAGCACCGTGGCACAAATCATTGCCATGATTGCCACGAAAGACTCCATCAACATGCCGCCATAACCAATCATCCGAATGTCTTTTTCGTTATTGACTAGTTTTGGCGTCGTACCTGAAGACACTAAGGCGTGGAAACCTGAAATCGCACCGCAGGCAATGGTAATAAATAAGAATGGGAACAATGAACCCGCAAATACTGGCCCTGTACCATCAATAAAATGGGTCACCGCAGGCATCTTCATTTCAGGCATTGCAAACACAATCCCGACAGCCAAACCCGCAATAACACCAATTTTTAAGAACGTCGATAAATAATCACGTGGCGCCAATAACAACCACACTGGCAAAACTGAAGCAATAAAACCGTAGGCAATTAAACACCACGTTAATTCTGTGCCACTTAAAGTAAATAAAGGCCCCCAAAATGGATGCTGTGCAACATTTTCACCATAAATAATACCCATCATCATCAGGACAAAACCAATAATGGAAACCTCAGCAATTTTCCCCGGGCGAATAAAACGCATATAAATGCCCATGAAAATCGCAATTGGGATGGTGGCTGCAATACTAAATACGCCCCACGGACTATTGGTTAAAGCTTTCACGACAACCAAAGCGAGTACGGCAAGAATAATCACCATCACGCCCAGCGCACCCAGCATGACAATCACACCAGCAAATGAACCCAACTCTTGTTTTGCCATTTCTCCCAAAGAACGCCCATCACGACGTGTAGAAATAAACAAAACCAAAAAGTCTTGGACTGCACCTGCCAACACCACCCCGACTAAAAGCCAGATCGTGCCAGGTAAATAACCCATTTGTGCTGCAAGAATAGGCCCAACTAAAGGGCCTGCACCTGCAATCGCGGCAAAGTGGTGACCAAATAACACACTTTTATTGGTGGGCACATAATCTAAACCGTCAGCCAAACGATGTGCGGGCGTTAAGCGTCGCTCATTTAACTCAAATACTTTGGTGGCAATAAATAAACTGTAGAAGCGGTATGCAATGCTATAGACACAGACCGCAGCTAAAACTAACCAGACTGCATTGACGTGTTCGCCTCTACTGACTGCCAATATCCCAAAAGATACTGCACCCAATATAGCGACCAAAAGCCATATAATTTTTGAAGTCAGACCTGACTTCGGTTGAACTGTTTCCATGTCAATCTCTCTTCTTGTTACATTTTTTAAGCGTTACTTTTATTGTCGAGATGTAGCTTTATTTCCTAAATCCTTGGTTGATCCTACTCCTTTTATTTTGATGTCTGCTGCCCTTACATCCATAGTGTGCGCTACCGTACACTTAAATGGAGCACCAACAGTTTCCTATACTTTTCACCTATTCTTTTACCACATAATCAAATCAACAAAAAAGGGGGATGACGCGAATCATCCCCCTCTTTTACTTATGATTTATCAATAAATCATTATGCGCGTTCTAGGTATTCACCTGTACGTGTATCTACACGAACGCTTTCTTCTTGCTGTACGAATAAAGGAACACGTACCACTGCACCTGTTTCTAATTTCGCTGGTTTACCGCCACCACCAGAAGTATCGCCACGTACACCCGGATCAGTTTCGACAATTTTTAATACCACGAAGTTTGGTGCGTTTACAGTTAAAGGCACACCGTTAAACAACATAATGGTACATTTTTCGTTTGAATCATCTTTTAACCATTTTGCAGCATCGCCCATTGCGGTTTTGTCAGCAGCAATTTGCTCAAAAGATACAGGATCCATGAAGTTCCACATTTCGCCATCGTTGTAGAGGTATTCCATTTCTACTTCTACAATGTCAGCTGCTTCTAGTGAATCACCAGACTTAAATGTTTTTTCTAAAACTTTACCAGAACGAAGGTTACGAAGTTTTACGCGGTTAAACGCTTGACCTTTACCTGGCTTTACATATTCATTTTCCATGATTGAACATGGGTTACCATCAAGCATAACCTTAAGGCCTGACTTGAAATCATTCGTAGAATAATAGGCCATGACTGGCACACTCCAAACTGACTAACTTAACTATTTATGTTACAAAGCAAATGACCAACGCAGCTTTGCGATGCTCGCCATCTTGCAACATCTTTTTTCATCGGACGTATTGTAAATGAGCAAGCCATAACGAAGCAATGAAAATCCACTACCGATCACCTCAAGATATCGGTAAAATCAGCTGTTTTGTAATGATTCTGATTCAAAGCGATTAATCATTCGCGGCATTCACGCTCAATGAACAAAGAATTCATCTACGCTAAATAGATGTGTACTTGGTTCCTTTCACCTCATATTTAAATCTTTTCTGGCATGATCAACTACCTGTACCAAGAACAAAACTGGCAATCTCAACTCAGTGACTTGATCACCGACCCACGCGAATTGTTAAATATTTTAGAGCTGTCTGAACAGCAGTTGCTGTCAGGTGCTTTACTGGCATCCAATCAGTTTAAATTGCGTATCCCGCGTGCATTTGTGGCCAAAATGCAAAAAGGCAATCCACTCGATCCTTTACTGTTACAGGTTCTGCCACATCATTTAGAACTGGAAGATCATCCTGGATTTGTGACCGACCCTTTGGGTGAGGAACAAGCCAATCAACAACCTGGAGTCTTACACAAATATAAATCACGCTTTTTGCTGACCTTGACTGGTGCTTGCGCAGTACATTGTCGTTATTGTTTCCGCAGGCACTTTCCTTATCAGGAAAATCTGCCAAAAACTGAAGACTGGGACAATATCCGTAATTACATTGAAAGTCAGCCCGATATTAATGAAGTGATTTTAAGTGGTGGCGACCCGCTCACTTTGTCAAATCGTAAATTAAATATCTGGATTGAGCGATTGGCGTCTATTCCGCAAATAAAATTTTTGAGAATTCATTCACGAGTTCCGATTGTTATTCCCAACCGTGTCGATGAATCGCTGATTTCCTTACTAAAAAATAGTAGGCTGCGTATTATTCTAGTGGTACACTCGAACCACGCATCAGAATTAGATGACTTTACCTGTTCGCAACTTGCCAAGTTAGTCGAACAAAACATCACCGTTCTGAATCAAGCAGTCTTATTAAATGGGGTCAATAATTCTGCTCAGGTCTTGGTCGATTTAAGCTATCGTCTTTTTGATGCAGGGGTGATGCCTTACTATTTACACGTGTTAGATAAAGTAAAAGGAGCGCATCATTTTGATTTAATGCCGCAAGACATTGATCACATCTATAAAGAGCTTTTAGCGAACTTACCCGGCTATTTAGTTCCTAAACTCGTTAGGGAAATTGCGGGCGAAAAAAACAAGACACCGCTTTTTGGGGTTTCAACTTATTGAGTTAAATAACAATCATGAATATGAATACTTCAGATCTTTTTCTAGTTCCCAGCGAACTAAAGCTGGAGCAATTGAGTTTTTGTCAAAATACGGTTAAAAGCATTCAGGCATGGGCAGCGGATTTATCCATTTTACAATTGGGTGATTCTTCCCAAGCTCTATTTAATGCACTTTTAGAAATTTCAGAACTGAAATGTCAGGAAACATTACGTTTTGACTTAATTCAAGCTATTCATCCGACACTTGAAAATGTGCTTACCAGTCTGGAAAAGCATTTTTTCAACCAGGCTTTGATTAGTAATGACCGCAACGATCATATTATTGAACTCGCGCTGTTATTACGCAGTCATTTCGCCAAAGTCTATATTAATATTTCCCGACGTAGCCACCAACAACTCACCCAACAAAAATTTTCTTTATTTGCCTTTAATTTAAAAAAGAACTTACAAACTGCACGAGTTCTATCTAGCTATTATGCTTTACAACAATTAGCTCTACTGCGCTATCAACAACACATGCTTTATAGCCACGCCTTGCCAAATCAGTGGTTAATTGCACACCAACTTTTAGATACAGCCATTCAACAACATTATTATTTAAATAATATTAATCAGTTACAAGGCACACAACATCAACTGATTAATATTGCTCAAGCCTATGCACAGCTGATTTTATTGGAAATTTTCAATACCCATCAAATTCGACCTGCAGAAATTCAAGGCTTATATCTCTGTAGCTTTGATTGGGCAAAACTGATTCAAGTTTTACCCAAAGAAACGACGCTTTCACGTTATGTGGTCGATGCAAGCAAAGATCATCCACCTATTTACAATACGCACCAAAGCCAAGGTTTTCATGCCAATATTTTTATTGCAACTCAACCCCTACTCGATCATTTAAATGAAGTTCAAGGTCGTAAAGGTGAACATTTATCACGCAATGAAAAGCTATTCTTAACCCCTGCTTTGCATTTCCATTTGCACAATATTTTGACCAATACAGCAGAACGTGTGCATGAGCGTTATGAATATTCGGCACGGATTAAAATTTGCTTTGGTTTGACTGTGGCACATTTTTATTTGTCTAATGGTAAGAACTTTAACGAAACACTGGTATTGGGTGATAACTACCAATTCCAAAATGAAAGCCAATTTGTTAATGCCATGCACACCAATTCAACGGTGGATATTAACTCAGTCAAAACTTTAGATCGTGAAACCAAACAAATTTACAATGCCGATGTTTTGGACATTAGCGTAAATGGTTACCGAATCAAATGGACTGGCGAAACACCAAAAAATTTAAAAACAGGCGAATTCATTTTAGTTCAGGAAAATAATCAGAGTCCATGGCGTGGCGGTGTAATTCGTTGGATTAAACAATCTGCCGAAAAAAGTTTAGAACTTGGCTTGGAAATTTTAACCCAAGAGCTTTTCCCTTGTGCTGTTTTTGTAAAAACCGATCGACACACAGGACATTACCATCCAGCATTACTGGTACAAAGTACAGATGCTGAAGATGTCAGCACCAGTTTAATTTTGCCAGGTATTCAATTACTGCGTGATAAACAAACTGTACAGTTACGCTTAGGGGAAGAAGAACTCAAAGTTTTCTTAATTAAACCTCTCCTGATTACCCAAAGTTTTATGCGCTTTGATTTTGAGTTGTTGAATGACCAGCAACAGCCAGTCTTAGATAGTTTTATTCAAAAGCAAGTGAATGAAGTTAAAAATAACGATTTATGGGAAGCATTAAAGTGAGAAATCCACTCTTGTCTAAAAAGTTAAAACGTACTGAAACGCGTTTGCTCATAATCGATGACAACCAGATACGTTTTAACCAAATTTGTGAACAACTCACTGCCAATGAGCACCGTGTTCAGGCTATTCTTTTAGATGACATTAAAAATTTTGAAAAACAGCTACATTTGACTTGGGATTTAGTCATTTTCGGTCGTGCTTATGACCTTAAAGTTGATCAGGCGCTAACTTTAATTCGTGCTTCACAGCAGCCTAATCTGCCCCTATTGCTGCTCAAACCAGATGACTATGATGCTACGCAATATACCAACTATATTCGTAAAGGCATTTATGACATCGTCAATCTAGATTTTCCAGAACGCTTCTATTTTGGTTTAATTCGCGCTTTATCTTTTAGCCGCTTACAGCAGTCACAAGAACAACTGATGACTGAACTTGAAAATGCACAGATTCAGGCACAGGCTTTGGTGGAAGACAGCAACAAAGCTGTTGCGATCATTCAGGAAGGTATTCACGTACAAGCCAATGCAGAATACTTACAACTATTTGGCTTAAAAACTGAAGATGACATTATCGGCGTACCCCTACTCGATCTGTTACAGCCTGAAGATGTAACAGACTTTAAATTCCGTTTTAAGAAAGTCAGTCAAGGGCAGTTTGAACATGGCCGTTTTGACATTCATAGTCAAAATCCATTATTGGCCAAGCAAAATCCACTTAAAGTAGAGTTTATTGCCGCAACAGAGGACGATGCTTTGCAAATTACCATAGACAATGAAACCTCTACGGCAAATGTTGCATCGTCTGCTGCATCGACAAGTGAAAAACCTGCAGCAAAGCCAAGTACCTATCAATTGGTCAATCGTACCTTGGCGAAACAACCCTCCATTGCAAATGCTTTGGTTGTGTTCTCTTTAGCCAATTGCCCTGAAGCTATTTTCCAAGCAGATTGGCTGACCACAAAAAACTACTTTGCCAATATTCAAACCTTCTTAAAAGAACAAACCAATGTGCCATTATTTACAGTGAGTAATGGTTTGGTTGTCGGGCTATTCCAAGCTGAATCTACTGCAATTTTAGAATCTAAACTGATTGGCCTGAATTCACTGACCAAGCCTCAATTACTCACGGTAGATCAGCACACCTACCCTTTAAATTTACGAATTGGCTATATATTGCTGAATCAAGATATTCGAGATGAAAAGAATTTTGAACAGCTAATTAGTCAAGGGTTCGCCAATGCTTTACCAAACCCACAAGATCAGAATAATTCAGGTTTAGCATTAGACTTGTCATTTGGCGAATCTAATTTAAATGCGATTGAATCTGCTGCAGTTCCACAGTCATTTAATGAACCTGCGATTATTACTGCATTACGTCAAAGTTTGGATCGTGGTGAAATCCACCTGAAGTATCAGCAATTGTATGATAAGCAAGATACTAACCTTTACACTTATGAAGTGACCAGTGGCTTTATTTTCAATAGTGAATGGAAAAGCTTAGCGGGACTGATTGAATTGGCAGAAGATCCTGAGCTTTCAATTAAGCTAGATCGCTGGATTTTGGTAGAAGCATGTAAACAATTACATAACTTTATTACTCAATATCCTGAAGCCAAACTGATTGTCAATTTAAACAAACACGTGTTATTGCAAGACCGCAGTTTCCCTGAGTTTGTGTCTAAACTGATCACCATTGTTGGTAGTCGTCTCAGCCATCCACTGATTTTACAATTCTCAGAAGAAGATATTAGTCAAAACTTAGGTGATGCACAAAAGCAAATCAGTTTATTACGTCAGCACGGTGCAGAAATTTCACTACGAGATTTTGGTCATTCAATTTACAGTGAATCAATCTTAAAACAAGTTGATATTCACTACTTGACCCTGCACAGCGCCCTGATTGAAAAACTGGCAGATGATCAATCTACGCAGGAATTGCAGGAACAACTCAGCGTATATAGCGAAATTAAGCCAATTGAGATTTTGCTACGTGACTTAAATGATATGAACCTGTTTGCCAATGCATGGAATGTTGATGCCCGCTTTATTCAGGGTGATTACTTCCAGAAAAAACTGGATCATTTAATTGATGTACAAGACCAATAAGGTCTTGTACATTGCATTTAGCGCTTAGCGCAAAGAACAATTTTATGAATGAGACTGTTTTAGCAGTCTCATTTTTTTATTCTGAATCTTTTTTTTTGAATGCTTTTATCTCTAAATTCTAGGCACAAAAAAACGGGCAAATTGCCCGTTTTTTTCGTACTGGATATTAACGTTTGATAGAACGTGACATACCAGCAAAACGTTGTTTGAACTTGTCGATACGACCGCCAGTGTCAACGTTCTTTTGCTTACCAGTATAGAACGGGTGGCATGCAGAACATACGTCAAGATAAAGAGTTTCTTTACCAACAGCTGAACGAGTTTCGATTACGTTACCGCAAGAGCAAGTAGCAACTAATTTTTCATATTTTGGGTGAATATCGGCGCGCATCGTCGATTACTCCTAAGATTCAAGAAGGCTTATGCTGTCATCGCAATTGGTCACTCTCATAAAACATGAGGAACGTGCTAAAAAGCAGACCAACACCATAACAGACCATTCTTTTGGCCCACCGAGACGGATACCGTCAGAGCTAAGCACAACAAGTTGGGCATTATTATACGGAATAAAATAGCTGAAAGCTAATTATTCTTTGGGATTTAATGTTGACTGCTCTGCCAAATCTGCCCGCTTCTCAAGCGCGTTGGCTATCACACCGCAAACCATGAGCTGAATTTGATGGAAAATCATGATGGGTAAAACTATCATACCCAATGGCTGCCCAATAAATAAAATTTGCGCCATCGGCACACCGCTGGCCAAAGTTTTTTTGGAACTACAAAAAAATGCTGCGATTTGATCTTCAGGTGCAAAACCCATCCACTGAGGTACAACCCATGCCAGCCACATCACAATAGTCAATAAAACTGAACACGCCACAATTAACAGCAGCAAGGTCATACCACTCACCTGATGCCATAAACCCGCCACGACTGCCCCACTAAATGCCCCATAAACCACCATCAAAATTGAACCCTGATCAAACACCTTGACCAACTTTGGTAATTTCAACATATAAGGATAAACATAAGGACGCAGCAACTGCCCCAATATAAATGGTACCAACAGCAATAAAGTAATTTGAATAATTGAATGGGTCGGGTCAAAACCATGTTCCGACTGCCCCAGAATAAACACGCCTACTAAAATGGGGGTGATAAACATCCCAATCAAATTGGAAAATGAAGCACTGCATACAGCACTGGCAACATTGCCTTTCGCCACTGAAGTAAATGCAATGGAAGACTGTACTGTAGAAGGCAAAAAGCACATAAACAAAAAGCCCCAATACAACTCTTGTCCGAGCATTGGCACTAAAACAGGTTTGGCAAGTAATCCTAGAATGGGAAACAGCACAAAGGTAAATGTAAATACCAAAGCATGTAACTGCCAATGCATAAAGCCCTGAATCACCGCTTCACGTGATAATTTTGCTCCGTGCAAAAAGAATAAGATAGCAATAGCGACTGTTGTAATCACAGCAAAAACATCGGCTGCCTGCCCAGAAACAGGCAGCACACTGGCTAAGATAACCATTACAAATAAGAGTATAGTAAAGCGATCCAGTGCCAATAACTTCAACATTGCAGCATCCTAATTTTTGTTTTTAAAGGGTTCATTGATATGAATAAGCCCAGCGACTTATTTACCTTTCGATAAACTTATCTTACTGGGCGATATTCAAAAAGCGAGTATTTATAGAATATGTTCAATATTTTTTAACTGAATGCTGAACAACATTCAGTTTATTAGGCAATTAAGGCCAAGTTGTTGCTGCTTTGCACATTACACTTAGTTATTACGTGCATTTTGATCTTGCTGAATCAGCTCAACTTTATAACCATCTGGGTCTTCAACAAACGCGATTACAGTCACACCGCCTTTCATTGGCCCTGCTTCACGTACGACATTACCACCACGTGCCTTAATTTCTTCACAGGCTTTGTAAGCATCTTCTACCGCAATCGCGATATGCCCATAAGCATTGCCTAAATCATAACTTTGAGTATCCCAGTTATGAGTCAGTTCCAAAACTGTGTGATTTTCTTCATCACCATAACCTACGAAAGCCAAGGTAAAACGCCCTTCTTCATAATCACGCTTACGAAGCAAAGTCATACCTAAAACTTCTGTATAAAATTTTAAAGATTGCTCTAAATTACCTACACGTAACATGGTATGCAGCATGCGCATATTATTCATCCTTCTGTTGAATCGTGTCTGAAGATGTTGCTTGATGATCACGTAATAACTTTGCCACCCACACCACTAAAATCAAAATTGGAATTCCAATTAAGGTAGTCATGAGGAAAAAGTTTGGATAACCAATATTGGTCACTATAGTACCCGAATAACCGCCTAAAATCTTAGGAGTTAGGGTCATGAGTGAGCTAAAAATCGCATATTGCACTGCCGTAAAAGACACACTGGTTAAACTGGATAAAAATGCGATAAAAGCCGCGCCCGCTAAACCTGAAGCTAAGTTATCGACAATAATGGCAAAATATAACCATAATGAGCTATATGGTTTGATCACTTTACCCTGAATTTCCACCATCTCGGTTGATGCTGTATTGACCACAGGCAAAGGCTGAATATCGACATCCAAGGTCGTGTCTGCAGCCTGTGTTAAATCGACTTTATAGCTTTGGCTGTGTTGCTGTAGCACCTGTTGCTGATCCATCAACACCACAGTCAATTGCTTTGCCGCAGAATCTGCCAAAAGCTGCCCAGTAATCGCTGCAGTAAACATACCTTGAGCATCGAGTTTGGCATCAAAGTTTTGTCCATCTAGCTGTAGCACGATTTTTTGCTGCTCGGTTAAAGTAGGCCCCACATATTGCCCACGTACCACAATGCTATTGGCCTTTTCTGCTACGGAAATTGTGTTATCTGAAGTCAGTGGTAAAAGCTGCAATTGCGCAGTTTCAGCCGCTGTCTGCTGTAAATAAGGCATCGACACTAAACGTGATGGTGTATCGCCAGTTTGATAATGTGCACGAACCTGAATTTCATGTTGGGTGGCCAACACCTGACTTGGTACAGTAACTTTCCAATAACCCACTTCATCGGCCTGAGCCTGATATTGTTGCTGCCCCACCGAAACTTGCACATCACTAAGTGCTTGCCCTGACTTGACCAAACCAATAAAAATGAGGTTGGTTGAAGAAGCCAATACTGCACCGACAAACATCAGTTTCATAATGTTCATGCGCTGTGCCAACAAGCCCCCCAAGAAGCCGCCCACCAGACTGAAAATTACCCCATACACTTTCACAGCTTCTGCAATTTGCTCTTTGCTAAAGTTCAGGTCTTGATAGAACACATTGGAAATTACCCCAGCAATGATGTCTGAAACCCGATAAAAACCAATCAACAGCAATAAAACTAGGGCCAGTTTGACGCCATAGCGCTTAAAGAAATCCGCAACAGGATGTACCCATGTTTCAAAGGCCATCTGTTTATTCACAGCACCACATTTGACCAAAATAGTGCCCATCAATACTGCCGCAGCACCTGAAGCAATAAAACGCAATGCTTCCAAACAGAACAATAAAAACGCGTCTTTCAGCTGAAATTGTTGTTTTAAGGCTTCAGTTAAATTGCCAGAAAAGACATAACACAACACAAAACTGAATACAGCGACAAAAAACACCATCACCAAACGGAAATAGTCTCGACGTTGATAATGTTTATTGACCCGATTTACCTGTGGTTCACGAATGATCAAAGTCGTGATAATACCAATCAACATCACCGCAGCCATGGCCAAATAGGTCACTTTCCATGCACTGTAAATATAGTTGCCTTTAGCTGTGCCTAACGATGCAGCCAAGAACAAAGCACCCGCACCCGCAACAATCATCCCAATGCGGTAACCTGCGTTATAGGTCGAAGCCAACACGGTTTGCATTTGGGTTTCTGCCAACTCAATACGGTAGGCATCAATGACAATATCCTGCGTGGCGGCAGAAAATCCGAGTAATACTGCGCCAAATGCCATTTGATATAAATGTGCCTGCCCCAATGCAGGGTCGGAAAATGCCATGACTGCAATTGCGCAGATAATCAAACATTGTGCAATGAGCAACCATGCCCGACGACGCCCTAACTTTTGGGTTAAATACGGAACGGGCAATTCATCAATTAATGGCGCCCAAACAAATTTAAAGGAATAACCCAAGGCTGCCCAACTAAAGAAAGTCACTGCACTTTTATCAATTCCTGCCTCGCCCAACCACAAAGATAGACTGGAAAAAATCAGTAAAATTGGAATACCTGCAGAGAAACCTAAAAACAGCATAATCAGCGCACGACGGTCTAAAAATGCTGTAAATGCAGCTTTCCATCCTGTATTTTGTGCTGAAGTTTGCCCAGTACTTTGTGTGGTCATGCGATTATTATTTTCTGTTAAGTCAAATTGTTGTTATTCAATCGTGGAATAGCTTCTGTTTCAACAGTATTTATGAAATTATCCACAAGTGCCTTGTCATTTTGTAGTAAAAATGGCGGCTTAGCTTGAATTTTCTCATTAAACCTGTATACCTTTAACCCTCTAACTGCAATATTTCGTTTTGGATTTCTACAGTGACCCAAAGACTTGATCAAATCAATACATCGATAACAGCCAATACAACAACAGCAACGCAAGACGCACAACAACCGCTTCTCAGCTCTGCCTTTGAACAAAGCGAAATACAAACCACATTAGAAAATACGCGACTCAGAGCAACACAACTCACCCATATTCCAAATTACGATAACATTCCCGCTTCGACCCGACGCATTAAACCGCTGAATAATTTTTTAGGACAAGATCGGGCACGTGCTTCGGTGGAAGCAGGTATTTCCCTGCCATATTCTGGCTACAATATTTTTGCAGTGGGTACGGCGGGATTGGGCAAACGTACCATGGTCAAGCGTTTGCTGCAGCAACATGCCAAGAGCATGCCCACACCGAATGACTGGGTTTATGTCAATAATTTCAAACACCCGCGCCAACCGATTGCCTTGCAACTGCCTGCAGGTCAAGCGCCTAAATTTCAAAGTTTGTTACATCAAACTTGGCAAACTATTTTAAAGCAACTCGAACGTCGCTTTACCGCAGAAACCTATCACAACCGCATTGAAATGATTCGTCAGCAAGCGGGAGATGAACAGCAACAAGCCTTAATTGAGCTGACCAGTGAAGGTGAAGAACTCGATTTAAAACTGATTGCGCAGGAAGATGAACATTGCTTTGTACCCGTGCATCTGAAAAATGACAAAATGCAGGAAATGTCTAAGGAAGATATTAACGCCTTGGACAGCAAAACCCGTGCAGAAATTGCGTCCAATATTCGTTATATGAATAAAAAACTGGAGCGTTTGGGTTTGCATTTAGGCGATTTAGAAGATGACGCACGTGACAAAGTACAAGACCTGAACCGTGATATTGCCAAACAAGTGGTAATGCCACGCATTGATATTATTCAAAATAAATATCCTAGTGTCGAAGGTTTGACTGAATATTTACAATACTATGCCGAAGATATTATTAATAATGTCGAGTTTGTTTTAGAACAGGAAGAAGATGATTTCCGTCCTGGCACCTTTAGCCGTATTCCTGCGCGCTACCAAGCCAATATTATTGTGACGCACAAACCCAACAGCGGTGTACCTGTTATTTTTGAAGATTTTCCAACCCATTACAATTTATTGGGGCATGTAGAACAACTCACGCAAAACGGCACCATTACCACTGACTTCACCTTAATTCGTGCAGGTAGCTTACATAAAACCAATGGCGGCTTTTTGATGCTCGAAGCAGAGCAGTTACTGGAACAGCCTTATGCATGGCAAGGACTGAAACGCGCTTTAAAATCGGGGCAATTGAAACTTTCATCTTTGGAACACATGCTAACTTTAACAGGCAGCATTTCAATTGAACCACAAGCCATTCCACTAAATATTAAAGTGATTTTACTGGCAGAGCCTGAAATTTATTATGAAATTTTAGAGCTAGAACCCGAACTTGGCAGCGTGTTTAAAATCCGTGCCGACTTTACCGATACATTACAACGTAATGACGAAAACGAGCAGGCATATATGCAGCTGATTGCCGACTATGTGCAATCTGACAAATTATTACCATTTGACCGTTCTGCTTTGGCAGCTTTACTTACTGACTCAAGCCGTCAAGCTGAAGATCAAAGCTCACTCTCCTTACATGCCCTCACCTTGGGGGATTTAATTCGTGAATCGCATCACCATGCGGCACAGGCGGGCGATAAAACGGTTTCCGAACAGCATATCAATACCGCACTGGATCATCGCAAATATCGCTTAGGCTATTTAAGAGAACTGTACTGGCAAGATTTATCACGCGGTACGCAGTTAATAGAAACTCGCGGACATCGTTTAGGGCAAATTAATGCCCTGTCGGTCATTCACTATGCCGATGTCGAGTTTGGCTTACCTTCGCGCTTAACCGCCTCAGTCTATCAAGGCGGCGGCGATATTTTAGATATTGAACGCAGTGTTGAACTTGGCGGTTCTTTACATGCCAAAGGCGTGTTGTTGATGGCCAGTTTCCTCAAAGCACATTTTGGCCGTGAGCAAATTTTACATTTTTCTGCTGCCCTTGCCTTTGAGCAAAGTTATGGTCAGGTTGATGGTGACAGTGCAACAGTGGCAGAGCTTTCTGCTTTGATTTCTGCAATCAGCCAACTACCTATTGACCAATCTTGGGCCATTACAGGCTCCATGAACCAACTTGGTCAAGTACAGCCAATTGGTGGCGTGAATGCAAAAATTGAAGGTTTCTTTGATGCCTGCAAACTGCAAGGTTTAACTGGCAAGCAAGGCGTGATTATTCCACGTCAAAATATGCAGCACCTTATGTTGCGTAAAGATGTGATTGAAGCGGTAGAACAAGGTCAGTTCCACATTCACGCCATTGATACCATTGACCAAGCCTTAGAAATTTTAATGGCGCGTCCTGTGGGTAAACTCACTAAAAAAGGACGTTACAGCAAAGGTTCAATTTACGCTGCAGTGATGGAACAACTTGAGTATTGGCAAGCCATTGAAGATGGTGCTGAAATTGAAGAAGAGCCAAAGAAAAAGAAAAAGTCCAAGAAAGAAAAGGACAAAAAAGACCCAGAGAAAAAGGACAAAGCGCAAAAAGCCAAGAAAAAACAGAAATCGGCTGAACCATCTGATGCGGCAACTTCTGATGAAGTCACTGCTGAGTCGGCTGAAACTGCTGNAGGCGCTTTTTTTATATCAACTTTTTTGTATGGATGACTTTGGTCTAGTGTGACCCAAGTCCAATACTTTAAGCTTCAGGTGCTGGGCTGTATTGCTCAACTAAAGGCTTTAACTCACCTTTCTGGAACATATCCAACATAATATCGCTACCACCAATCAACTCACCGTTAATCCACAATTGTGGGAAAGTTGGCCAGTTGGCAATTTTTGGCAAAGTGGTACGAATATCCTGATTTTCTAAAATATTCACATAAGCAAAAGGACGACCAATTTGACTGAGTGCTTCTACTGCGCGCGCAGAAAAACCGCATTGTGGAAATTGTGGTGTGCCTTTCATGTAAAGAAGAACAGCATGTTTAGCAATTTGTTCACGAATTAACGCTTCGGTATCGCGTACTTGTTCAGTCATTGGTAAATCCTCAACTCATCTGTGTGGCATTATACCCAAAACCGAGCAAAACAGTACGTCTAAAGCAATAAATCCAATTTTATTTACAATTAGGCTTTTCATCTGCAGTAGATTTTGCTTATATAAGTTTTTCCCTCCAACCTAACAGATAAGAGTTAGTCATGAATAACATTACCCTTGCTCCTGTGCAAACTGATCAACCATCACATTTGATGCCTGTATTTGGTCGTCAGCCGATCAGCTTTGTCCGCGGTCGAGGTTCTTATCTTTATACTGAAGATGGCACAGAATATTTAGATGCACTTACAGGCATTGCCGTTTGTGGTTTAGGTCATGCACACCCTGCGATTACTGAAGCAATTGCCGATCAGGCGGCTACTTTAATTCACACCAGTAACTTGTTTGAGGTGCCATGGCAAACTGCTGCTGCACAAAAACTAGCTCAAGTTGCAGGCATGGAAGAAGTGTTCTTCTCAAACAGTGGTGCAGAATCTAACGAAGGCGCAATTAAAATTGCACGTAAGTTTGGTCATATGCAAGGCGTTGCCAATCCTAAAATTATTGTGGCCGATCATTCTTTCCATGGTCGTACCTTGGCAACCCTATCTGCAACAGGCAATAAAAAAGTTCAGGAAGGTTTTGCACCTTTGGTTGAAGGTTTTATTCGTGTGCCTTTTGGTGATGTCGAAGCCATTGAAGAAGCTGCGATTCAGTATCCTGATATTGTAGCTATTTTAGTCGAGCCGATTCAGGGTGAAGGCGGTGTGAATACTGCACCACAAGGTTTTAGTTACCTAGAAGATATCCGTCGCATATGCAATCAACACAACTGGCTGATGATGCTAGATGAAGTGCAAACAGGAAATGGTCGTACAGGTAAATTCTTTGCTTATCAACACACCAATATTGTGCCTGACGTTCTGACTACTGCCAAAGGTTTGGGCAACGGTTTCCCAATTGGTGCGGTGATGACACAAGGTCGCGGTGTGGGCGTTCTTACCGCAGGAAATCATGGTTCCACCTATAGCGGTACTGCGCTTGGTTCACGTGTCGTTTATACCGTGATTGACACCATCCAGAAAGAAAACTTGGTAGAAAATGCAGCAAAAATGGGTGGCTACATTGTGGAACAATTGCGTCAACAACTCGCAGACCAAAATGTAAGCGTGCGTGGTTTTGGCTTGATGATTGGTATTGAATTACCAAAACCATGTGCAGAGTTGGTCGATATTGCCCGCGATGAATACAAAATGATTATTAACGTAACTGCAGGTTCTGTGGTGCGTTTATTGCCAACATTAAATATTACTCAAGCCCAGGCAGATCAATTGATTGAACGCCTTGTAGCAATGATTAAAAAATTCTTGGCTTAAATAAATCCCTAACAAAAAGCCGCAGTTTGAACTGCGGCTTTTTGCTAACTAAATGGTCGATCAGTATATTATCAACATTCAATTAAGATGCTTCTTGAAACACTCGCCCACCCAGCAATTGAGAAAAATATTGTTTTAAAGCTTCCAAACAGCGATGTACTTTCATCGGTTGCTGTTCGTGCTTAGAAATGATTGCATACAAAGTAAATGCGGGTAATTTCCACTCAGGCAAAATTTCAACCAAACTGCCATTAAGCAAATCTTTTTGAATATCCAAATGCAAAATTCGCGCAAGCCCATGCCCTTGCATACACAAAGATTTAGACACCAACACATTATTGGTCGATAGACGCGAGCCCAACTCTACATCCACACTTTCTGCAGTGCTGATATGCTTAAAATTGAGTTGCTGAAAATTTTTCATAATGGTCAATGGAATTAACTCATGATGTTTTAAATCTTCAGGACGTGAAATGGGTGCAGTTTGATTTAAATAACTAGGTGATGCAACTAAAACTTGGTCAATATGTGCAATAGGAATCACATGCTGGTTTTGATCTTCAATTTTTGGACTCATACGCAGCGCAATATCAATACGACCATCAATCAGGTCAATGTATTGATTGTCGGTTTCTAGATGTACAGACAAGCCACGATGGGCAGACAGCCAATGAGAAAGTGCGGGAATCACATGGTTCGTGGCTAATTCTGGAGTGGTGGCAATTCTTAAATCACCGACCAAATCATCTCTTAACTCATTAATGCGTATTTTACCACGCTCAGCAGCGGCGAGCATTTCTTGACAACTGTGGAAAAAAGCTTGTCCTGCTTCAGTCAAACTCAGTTTTCTAGTAGAACGATGCAGAAGCGTGACTTCCATATCTTGTTCTAATGAACGGATTTGCTGACTGACAGCGCTGGTGGTGATCCCTAAGTCACGTGCTGCACCGCTAAACGAGCTTTTTTCAACAACACAAGCAAATACACCCATTGCTCGAAGTTGATCTAACATAAATTCCCTCTGAAATTATAATCGTTGCCCCTATCTGTCGATAAAAGCAACTTATTGTATTATACGGTGAAATTTATAGTTTGTATTCGTGATATTTAATTTATTGGTAAAACATTAGTCGGATTGATTGGCTTACCATCTAGGCGTACCTGAAACTCCAACATGGTACGTGTAGCACCCGAAGAGCCCATTTCTGCAATCTTTTGACCCGCTGTGACATTTTGACCACTGCTCACATTCATCTTACTGTTATGTGCATAGGCGGTGATATAACCATCAATGTGCTTGATTAAAATCAAGTTTCCATATTCTTTTAAGCCATCTGCAGCATAAACCACCTGCCCATCTGCTGCGGCATAAATTGGGTCACCTACATTGCCACCGTAACGAATTCCTTTGATATTACTTGCCAAATTAAACTGTGCAATCACAGCACCTTGAGATGGTTTCACCCAGCGCAATGTGCTGCTACGCACCGGTGTACTTGGTGTTGTTGAGCTAGTGGTCGTGGTTGTAGTCGATGTTACCGGTGCAGGTGTCGTTGGTAAAGTGACTGTTTGACGTTGAATTGGTGCAGCCTGCGTTACAGGGCGAGTGCTTGTTGTACGTGGTGCATTGCCCGCTTTCAAACGAATCGACTGCCCGACATAAATACGATACGGCGGTGCAATATCATTCATTTCTGCAATGCTGAGATAGCTCAAACCATAACGTGCAGCGATACCACTTAAAGTATCACCTGAACGTACAGTATAAAAATTCGGCGCTGTTGCATAACGTGCAGAATTATTCACTTGAGGTTTAGAGGCACAACCACTCAACACGACGGTAGCCACAACAGCACTTGATAACACTAAGGTTTTCAACAATGCTGTTGGTGTGCTAAATAAACGATACTGAAACACCACAGGCATTCTTTCCTCTCTACAAATTCTAAATATTTTCTATTGCGCTAAGAGTAGCAAAAAAGTCCTTGTAATGAGGCTTACAAGCTACTTTTTCACAAAGTTATAACATTAGTTAGCCAATTTGGGAAAATTGACTGTGCAATGATTGCAAAACGTCATAATTGGTGGCATCCATCTGAATTGGTGTCACGCTGACATAGCCACTTGCTACCGCAAAAAAATCAGACTCAATTTCAGTTAAGCCTTTTTTCGGTGCAGCCACTGCCTCGCCCGACAAACCAATCCAATACACTTGACGCCCTCGTGGATCGACCTGACTAGTAATTGGCTTAGATTGGGTACGCTGTCCTTGATAGGTAATTTTTGTGCCCTGCAACACTGGCACATCTGGAATATTCACATTAAAAATATGTCGTGCAGGTAAACTTGGTAAACCTTGAGCAATAAAGTCATGTACCCACTGCGCTGCCTGCATATAATCTTGCGGATGCTGATAAGCACGTACATTATGCCCTGCAAGTGATACCGCAATCGCAGGCTGTTTCATCAAACGTCCTTCAAATGCCGCACCGACTGTGCCTGAGTACAGTACATCATCCCCTAGATTTGCACCGCTGTTAATGCCGCTGACCACCAAATCAAATTCGAAATCGAACAATCCATTCATCGACAAATAGACACAGTCTGCAGGTGTACCATTCACTGCCCAGACATCTTCAGCAATTTGCACAGGACGTAATGGTCGGTCTAAAGTCAGCGCACTCGAAAAACCACTGCGTTCACTTTCGGGTGCAACAATCACCACGCGACCCAAAGGTTTTAAGGCTTTCGCCAAAGCTTGGATACCAGGTGCAAACACGCCATCATCATTGGCTATCAAAATATTCACAGAAAAATCTCAGATAAAACAAATATAAAGGTTATATACTAAAATATAGCAACGTCGGTTCAATCTTAAACTTGTTTGTGCCTGATTCATGCCTAAGCACATTTAATAAGCACACGACAACAAAATGACTGATCAGCACATTTCATTGAAATATACAAAAGATTATATATATTTAGCGCTTAACATCCATCCAAAAATATATGTGATTCTCATGATTTTAGCTTTGTCATTTCGTCGTTTATTGGGTCTAGGTTTTGCTGCTGTATTAACGCAGTCTGTAATTGCAGAAGATTTGACTGCAGCAGAAGCCAATACGATTGTGAAAGAAGATGTTGCAGCGGCACAAGTCATGACTGAAATGTGCCCTGCACTGATTGGAAAAAATGCAAAATTAGATGCCAATATTCAAGCACTGATTCAAACTTATCTACAAGATTATTCAGAATCGAACATGACGCTTGCCAAACTACAAGCCGACGCAGAATATCAATCCGTTTTAGCTGAAGCGCGTGAAGCAGCAAAAGATACAGCCAAAGAAGAGCAAAAAGTAGTGTGTCAGGAAGCTTTAGAATTAGCACTTTAAATCACATGATTTAAATACTATTTTGAGCCTGTAAATAATTTTGCATACTCACCCTTTAAGGCAAACTTTCAAAGTTTGCCTTAAATTTTATGCTTAGTTTTTATATCTGGTATTTTTCCACTATTATTTTACGCTTTATATCACAAGCCACTGATTTTCAAATTTCAGACTTTAATCTTCACTTTTTATACATGATTTGCGCTCAGATCACACAGCTTTAATACATTTTCACTCTTTCAATTCGCAAATAAATGATTCATCTTATAAGCACTTAAATGAATCGGTAGATTCAGTTCAAACAATATTTAAGGTACTTGATATGCAATTTTCTGGCTTAAAAAATTCACGTGCAGTTCATTTTTTTGGCGCAGTTGCGCTCAGTTTGGGTTTAAGTCAAGCCGCAATTGCGCAAGAAGAAAATATTGAAGTGACGCCATTACAACAAGTGACTCAGCAAGAATTAGCCGCTATTTATGTGTTATCTGAAGTTTGCCCTTCACTAGTCAAAGAACAAGATCAATTTCATCAGGGTTATACAAAACTTGCCCAAGAATATATGCCTAAAGAAAAAGACGCTGTTACTGCCTTAAGTAAACTCAGCAAACAAAAAAGCTTCCAGCCAATTTTAAAAGAAGCCCGTGCCGATGCCAAAGCTGCTGGAACAGCCAAAAACCAAGCAATTTGCCAAGAATTGACAGCATATAGCAGATAATACAATTTGGTTACAATACTTCTATCAATAAGCCGATTTCTCCCATAGAAGTCGGCTGAGCTTTGCCCTAAAATGCTAGCTCTTTTGTGCATACCTCAAGTATTGGAACCTCTTAGAATGACCCCAAAAAGCGCCCTTGCTGCATTATTACTATTACCAAGCTTTTCTTATGCAGCAACTGTCTTAGCTACACCACCAGAACTCAATAACAAATCATACGTTTTGATGGATTATGAGACGGGACAAATTTTAGCTTCAAAAAATGAAAACGAAAAACTCGCCCCTGCCTCAATGACCAAAATGATGACTAGTTTCATCATTGAACAAAAGTTATTAAAAGGCGAACTCACGGAAGATGAACAAGTCCGCATGAATGAGTCTGCATGGTGTCGTGGCAGCAGCACAGAATCATGTATGTATGTTCCTTTAAATGGCACAGCAACCGTACTTGAAATGCTACGCGGAATTATCGTGCAATCGGGCAACGATGCATCTAAAGCCATGGCAGAGCACATTGCAGGTAATGAAGGCACATTCGTTCACATGATGAATGAAGAAGCCAAACGTATTGGCATGAGCAATACCCAGTTTATGAACTCTACGGGTATGCCTGCTGAAGGTCACTTTTCTACCGCAAAAGATATGGCGACTTTAGCGCAGCACATCATCCATGACAGCTCAAAATACTACCCAATTTATTCTGAAAAAGAGTTTTCTTTTAATGGAATTAAACAAGGCAACCGTAATGCCCTGTTATATACCGACCCAAGCGTGGATGGTTTAAAAACAGGTCATACCAACGAAGCGGGTTACTGCTTAACCACTTCATCTAAACGTGGCCCAATGCGTTTAATTTCGGTGATTTTTGGTGCGCCAACCATGCAAGCTCGTGCAACTCAAACTCGTGAATTGTTAGCTTGGGGTTATGCAAACTACGAAACTGTACGTGTACAGCCTGCCAACCAAGTCTTAGCTAAAGCAAAAGTATGGTACGGTAAAAGCAAAGAAGCACAAATTGGTTTGCCAGAAAACTTTAACGTGACCATGCCAAAAGGCAAAGCCAACCAAATTAAAACTCAATTGGTGGTTCAACCTAAATTGACTGCTCCTTTGAAAAAAGGTCAAGTGATTGGTAAATATGTCGCAACCTTAGATGGTAAAGTGATTGCTGAAAAACCATTGGTGGCGTTGCAGGAAGTGGAAGAAGCGGGTTTCTTTGCACGTATGCTAGACCATATCAAACAATTCTTTAGCAACTTATTCTAAGATTCATAAGCTTAGACTAAAGCGCAAAGCACACATGCCCGCATGTGTGCTTTTTTATTTTATACTGTCCTCAATCCTAAATTTATAAGCTAAAGATTTGTCCATTATGAAAAAAAATGTGCGTGCTTATTTAGAGCAAACCCCAAAAATTGACGCTAGCTGCTATGTAGATGAATTGTCGGTGGTAATTGGTGATGTGCATTTGGCCGCAAATGTATCGGTTTGGCCATTTGCTGTGATTCGTGGGGATGTCAACCATATTCGGATTGGTCAAAATTCCAATGTACAAGATCATGCCATGCTGCATGTCAGCCATAAAAAAGCCGACAAACCTGAAGGTTCACCGCTGATTATTGGCGAAGATGTCACAGTTGGACATGGTGTGACCTTACACGGCTGCACCATTGGCAATCGGGTGTTATTGGGCATCAACACAATTGTTTTGGATGATGTCATTATTGAAGATGATGTGATGATTGGCGCAGGGTCTTTAGTACCTCCGCGTAAGCGTTTGGAAAGTGGTTATTTGTACGTGGGTAGCCCTGTGCAAAAAGTTCGTCCTTTAACTGACAAGGAAAAAGAGTTTTTACCTTATTCTGCACGACACTATGTAAAAGTGGCGGGGAATTATCAATAAAATGCCTTAATTTACATGGGATACCCAGAAGTCAATTTTAAGCATGATGATTCCAAATTCATCATGCTTCTGATACACTTAAAAGTATAATAATCAGTATTATAACCCGAATTACGGATAAGAAAAGCCCTTGAAAAAAAGGTAGTTAGAGCCATTTAGAAAGTTACGACACAACCCAAAGGCTCTAACTACCATGTACGATTTTACAGAAATTTTTTGTATTGTTGAT
>NZ_JBWKMK010000046.1:0-48123 GCF_056431365.1 Acinetobacter seohaensis | reverse complement strand
GCTTGGCCAGAAAAATGAGTCGTTCTCGCTGTTCTAAACTAAGTGGTACAGAAACAATTCGAGGCATGTGTGAACATCTGTTAACTAAAAAAACTTTTTCGCATGATTAGTTATTTTTGTCAACTTAGGTCGTGTTTAGTCTATTTCAGTATAAGTTCTGTGTATAAATGTGGCAAGGTGCGCTCAAATGTTACGCTTTAACTATCAAAAGAGGCATGAATATGACAGAACGATACCTGAGAATATTGACAATTTTTCATGATTAAATAAATTTAAAAGGAATTGTGATGTCTATTTTAGGAATTGCCATTACCACTATTTTGGGTTTATTGGGTATTGCTGCAATTATTATTGGTTTTTTTGGTGGTGAAACTTATTTGGTGATTGTGGGTATTTTATTATTGGTTAGTGGTGCACTCACTTTATCGATGTTTAAAAAAAGATTATCCAATCCATTTAAAGATTAATTAACTAAGCACTCAATAAATAAAAAACTCAAGTAAAAATGAATTGCCTTGACACATAAAGTCTTGATTTAGCATATCTAGCCACTAAATTTTATCTACGCATCAGCCGTAAATTTTATTACAATGTTTTTATGAAAGTAATGAAAAATTAGACCTTTAGATACAGTCTAAAAAGGATAGTTATGTTTATAAAAACAAAGGCGCCAACGCATACTTTAATTTTACAGTTATTGCCAATCGTGCAGCAGGCGTGTGAAATTTTAAATCAGGAATTTCAAGATTATTGTTCAGGTACTGCTTTTGATGTAGAAAAGAAAACTGATGATTCTCCTGTTACGCAAGCCGATTATCGAGTCAATTATTATTTAATGCAGGCTTTGGCAAAAATCTCCAATTTACCTGTGTTGTCCGAAGAAGGTGAGCAAGACCAACGTCAGCAATGGCAGCAATTTTGGTTGCTTGATCCTTTAGATGGCACGAAAGAGTTTTTACATCAACGTCCTGAATTTACCATTAATTTAAGTTTAATTTGTGGTGTGCAAACAACTTTTGCAGTACTTGCAGTACCAGGCGAGCAAACTATTTATTTTTGTCCTGAACAGGGTATGCCATTGAAATATCATATTTTAACTCAGCAATGGTATCTCTATCAGTCTGAACCCACGGTAACATCTTCAGTTCTAAAAATTGGATTAAGCCACAGTAGTCAAAAAAAATCACACTATGCAGACTATTTAAAAAGCTTGGCGCAGTTGACCAATTTTGAAGAACTAAAAGCAGGTAGTGCTTATAAATTCTGCATGATTTTGGAAGATCGTGTCGATATTTACCCACGTTTTCATCCGACTTCTGAGTGGGACACCAGTGCAGGACAATGTTTATTGGAACGAATAGGTGGTGGATTGGTCGATTTTCAGGGGCGGGCATTTTTATATAATCAGCGCGATACATTGTTAAATGGTGGTTTTATCGCCTATAAAAATACGCAGATGAAACAGATTGCCTTACAAGCACTTGGACTTATGGCGAAGTCAGATTGAGCAAAGTGCTGAACATGGTATAGTGTCAAGCAACCAAGTTAAAATTTTGGCTAGATCATGGCATTAGAACTACTCCCTGCAAGTATGCTTAAAGCAATTGATTTATTGCCTGATGCTCAGACGCCTGTGACTTTGTTTACCCGTCATTCTATTCGTGAAATTGTCGTTGGTCAGGGTTTGGCTGGCTATAATTTACAATTGACCGAACAAGGTCGCGATTTAGCCGAAGCATGGGGAGGCTACTTGGTTGGAAATACAGATCGGGTGATTCAACACTGTATTTCAAGTCCTATTCAGCGTTGTGTCGATACGGCTGCTTTAATGATTCGTGGGGCAGATGGCATTACCCTCGAACCCAATACCCATCACATTGAAATTATAGAACAAGGTTTATTGGTGGAACCAGGAAGCTTTGTACTTGATATCAAACAGGCAGGCCCATATTTTCAGAAACAGGGTGCTTTAGGCTTTATTAATAGTTTTGTGAATAATGCCTTGCCCGGCATGAAACATCCGATTCATGGTGTCGTGGATGTCCTTGAGCTGATTTATAACACCCATCCAACCAACCAATACGGACTGAGTTTAGCTGTGAGTCATGATACGATTTTAGCTGCAATTATCGCGGTGATTTCTGGACGTAATGAAGTCACGCAAGCCGATTGGCCAGACATGATGGAAGGTTTATTCGTTTGGTTTGAAGGTGATGAGTTTTTAGAATCCAAGCTAAAATGGATTTGGCGCGGTCAGATTCACACTTTAGATATCTCGCAATTTCGTCAGAAAGTTTAAGCAGAAAATTGAACGCATATTCTAGTGCTATCCATTCAGTACGATAGAATACCGTCTGTCAGAAATTAAAAAAAATAATTCAAATTTTATTCTCTTTTTTTCCTTCATTTTATGCAGTTGTGAGCGCAAACTCGATCAAATATTGTCTATCAATCTGTGTGCTGCTTTAAAAATTCGCTGATTTTTATAAAGAAAAATTAATAAAATTGTGTTGAAAATATAAAGCGATATGAAACTTGAGAATTGCATAATTTTATACATCTATTTAATATAAAAATACAAGCCATTGAAAAATATGTGTTTATTTTTATATTTTTTGTCATAAATTGACATTGGGGTGGAATAAATAATGAAAAGTGTGACTCGGTTTTCGCTTAGTCTATTAAGTGTATGTATATTATCATCCATGCTTGCTGCATGTGGTGGTGGTGGCGATGGGGAGGCCGCTGGGAATTCAAATCAAGAAAATCCAACACCATTGGAAATTCCTCAGCAACCACCTGTGGGTAATGTGGCTAATCCTTACCCTGAACCTACACAAGATGTCATCAATCAATCGGCACTTGGGTTTTATGATTACAACGCCAATTCTGAATCACGTGAAGTGCGTAATGATTTAGAAGGTGATTTTCAGGCAATGATTCAATTTGCTCAAGGGCATGTGGTTGATCCGAATGGTAACGAGGCGAAAAAAATGCCACGTTTGACCGCAGAAAAAGAAGCATTATTATTGGTTACACCAAATCAAGGCATGGACAATATCGACACTTTGCAGCTTGAAGTGTATCAAAATGAACGCTTGTTACGTCGTGTTGCTTTACTTGATCCAACCCAGATTCCTGCTTCAGACCAGAGCAATCAAGATGGTCGTGCTGAGGTGTTGTATAGTAAGCGTGCGTGGTCGGCTAAATTAAATTGGGATGAAGTACGTCCCAGTTTAAAGCTGCGTTTGGTCGATTCTAAAAACCGTACTGGTGCACTCGAAGCAGAAAAAATTGATTTTGCCGCACCGGGTGAATTGGTACTCAATAATATTCGTATCGGTCTACTAACTGCACCACCGAAATCGGGCGGGCATTATATGTTATTAGAGCCTGAAAAAGCGGGTACCGATTATTTCCAAACCATTCCTGCGGCACAAATGACCGTGGCAAAATATGATGACATTCAGCTAGATCGAGTGATGGTCGCCAACGGCACGATTTACGATACCCAAAGTGCGGGTGAAGGTGGTGTCTAGTCGGGGGACATGCGGGAAAATACTGCAAAATCGACCTTTAGTGTAGGAATTAACTTGGCCAACTGGGGGGGTGACCAGTGCCTCGATGTTGAGTCATCAACAGCCACAACTTACACAAACTGTAATTGCCCATCATGCACGAGGTAAATATACAAATGGTGATCAAACGCATGGTTTAAGTGGCGGTAATGGTATGTTGACCCTGTATGATTCTGTGGGCAACGAGTTCAGCCATGAAATTGGACATCATTATGGTCTAGGGCATTATCCGGGTTCACAAGGTGAAAATATGTTCTGGGCTGCACACCATGCAGACAGCGGTTGGGGCTATATTGCGTATCGTAATAAAATGCGCGGTAACTTAGCGTGGCATACTCGAAACTTGGGTGATGGCAAAAATGGTGTGCCTAACTTCCTGAAACAATATGCTTATGGTTGGGATGCGATGTCAGGTGGTGCAACCAACAGTAGCATTTCGCGTTATACCCATTACACGGGTTACAGTACCCATATTCGGATTCAACCCCCACTTTGGGGCGCGACATGTTTGGGATGAAAGCTCACCAAGTGGTTATAAAATTTGGAATAAAGACACACGCCAAATGGAAGTGGTTTATCCAAAAGTACCAAGCTCCAATCAGGTTTGGTACAACAGTGCCGATGGTTACTATTTAAAACCGCGCTTATTTGGTGTGCCTGTAATTACTATTATTGGCGGATATGATCCTGAAACTCAGCAAGGTGTGTTGTATCCTGCTGCACGCAGTAACTGGGGTAATGTTTATAATTTACCTGGGGCAAATCGTGCTGCTGAAAATGCCGCATGTTGGTTAGATGTTCAATATGCCAATCGTAATCAGAACGTGGCATTGGCACCTAACCGTATGACCAGCAATGCCAATAAACTGCATGTCAATTTAGCACTTGCTGAGCAGCCAAAACAGGTGAATTTATACTGTAAAAAAGCCAATCATGCCGAGAAGTTATTATCGACACTGAATATTCCGCAATATAGCGATAGTATTCAACCTGCGGTAAAAATTGGTCGTACACATGGCTATGAAGCTTTAAGAAAAGTTGAAATGCCTGATTTTCAGAAGCAGTTGGAAGCGCAAGCCAGTCAAGCTGTGGTGGCTTTAAAACCTGCTGCACAACTATTGTATGATTCTTATGCAGATTATCGTCAAGAGCTAAGTGCAACTGCACAGCAACAATTACAGCGTTATGAACAACAGCAAAATACGATTTATCGTTTAAACCGCTGGATGAATGTTTATCGTGCCGATTTAGAAAAGACTAAGCCTGAAGCGGAAACAGCATTGCACAATTTTGTGGAGCGATTGGGTTTAGGCAATGAAAATATTGTGGCTGAAGCAACACTAATGAAAAACAGAAATAACTGTTTGAAAGTTGAAACTTTGGCGAGTGGTCAGAAAAATGCTTACATTAGTGGAGCAAGTGGCTGTACAGGCGATGCAACTGAGCAGTGGATTTATGATGGTTTGGGGCGTATTCACAGCAAAGCAGAAATGGATCAGTGCTTAACCAACAACGGCAATGTGGTCTCACTTGCAAGCTGCAGTACATCTAAAGACAGTCAGGTCTGGGAAATGCACACAGCTTCGGGAACGATTCGTCAGGGGAATCAGTGCTTTGATTTAGAGCATGGCTACCTAAAAGAAAACCGCGCGCGTTTAATTCGTTATGGTTGCACAGGTGGTGCGAATCAGCAATGGACGCAATTAAAGGCTAATAACAGTTTGCAACTGGCTTATTTAAGTCCACAAAATTTACGACTGATGTTGAAATAATTCTTCGTCTGAATTATTCATCTTCATTAATTTAAAACACCTTTTGACCGGTTCAGGAGGTGTTTTTTATTTTATGGTGGCAGGTGTATTTGAAGTGATGTAATTGGCGTGCAGAAACTAAAGATTGCTTAATTTGATAAATTATCGAAACAGCAGGCACAAAAAAAGCCCTTAACGGGCTTCTTTTGTTTAACACTTAGTTAGAAGCTAAAGCTTTAACTTGAGCGTTTAAACGGCTCTTATGACGAGCTGCTTTGTTCTTATGGATGATGCCTTTATCAGCCATACGGTCAATTACTGGAACAGCTTTTTTGTAAGCTTCAGTAGCAACCGCATAATCACCTGCAGCAATAGCAGCGATTGTGCGTTTTAAATAAGTACGAACCATAGAACGTAAGCTTGCGTTGTGTTTACGTGCTTTAACGTTTTGACGAGCACGTTTTCTAGCTTGAGCAGAGTTTGCCACTCGTGCACTCCTTGAAATAGATTGGTCTGGGCGGGCTGCAATTACTTCCGAAAACCAACATCAGAAGAATTATCACCAGCCCGTAAACAAGTGCCATATTTTGATGAAACTAGACAGTTAAGTCAAGTCTTGACATGCTTTGACAACATTTTAGCTGCAGAAAAATCAGAAAGAAACAGGTAGATTAGCTTTAAGCCTCAGAGATTGTTTAAAAAATGACAAATTCTATTCAAAATGCAATTGTAATTGGTGCGAATGGTTTAGTTGGGCAGCAATTGGTCAAACAGCTTAATCAGCTGCCTGAATGTAAAAATATCACCGTTGTTTTGCGTAGACCTTGCTCGGAATTAAATCGCTTAGAAAAAGTCCAGACGTTACTCCTCGAAGACTTTTTATTGCTCAATGATGAAGATGTGAGCGGTTATAGTCATGCATTCAGTTGTTTAGGCACAACCTTAAAAAAGGCAGGCTCAAAGCAGGGATTTTATGCTGTGGACTATACCATCAATGCACATTTTGCCGAATTATTGCAGGCGAAGGGTACGCATTACATATTGGTCAGTGCTTTGGGAGCAGAAGCCAAATCAGCCGTATTTTATAATCGTGTCAAAGGTGAGCTAGAACAATATATTGAAAGTTTGGATTTAGACAAAGTATCAATTTTGCGTCCATCTTTATTATTGGGTGAGCGCAACGAACAACGGCGTTTAGAAGATTTAGGACAAAAGCTGTATCTTAAAATATCACGATTTATTCCCGATCATTTTACATATAAGCCAGTAAGTGCTACGCAAGTGGCTCATACTATGGTCGAGGCAGCGCAATCGCAAATTCATAAATTCCAAATTTATGATAATTTACAAATACAAAAAACCAAGTAAAAGGGGAACAACGTGTCTACAGTACCATTCGTAACTTGTGACTTATTAGATGACCATCCAGAACATGACCTTCAAGTGGTGATTCCATCTTTGGATGGCAAATTTTTCAAAAGTTACGGTGCACGTAAAACTTTTGGCGGTCAAATTGTGACTGTAAAGTGCTTTGAAGATAACTCGCGTGTAAAAGAGTTGTTGGCAACCGATGGCACGGGCAAAGTTTTGGTGGTAGATGGTGGGGCATCTATGCGCTGTGCCTTAATGGGGGACTTGATTGCTGAATCTGCAGTGAAAAATCACTGGAATGGCGTGATTATTTACGGCTGTGTACGTGATGTCGATGCAATTGCAGCACTTGATTTAGGCGTACATGCTTTGGCTTCAATTCCACAAAAAAGTAACCGCAAAGGCGTGGGTGAAGTAGATGTGAGTTTGCATTTTGGACAAGTCACTTTTAATTCGGGCGATTATGTCTATGCCGATAACAACGGTATTATTGTGGCAAAGGGAAAATTGGTCGATTTATAAGCGGTTTGATGGCACAGCCATCAAATTGCTGAGCACATCACAAGGAAAACAAAATGGTGCATCATCAAATTAAAGTCATTCAGGCAATGGCATCTATGCTTACCGAAGGTGGGCGCGGTGTGAATGGGACAGCATTTCCCAAGCAACCCGAAAAAGCCTTAAAGTTATATGAGTTTGAAGGTTCACCATTTTGCCGTCGTGTACGCGAAGTCATGACCTTGTTAAATTTGGATTATGAGGTTTATCCATGCCCCAAAGGCGGCACAAAATATCGACCTTTGGTGAAACAACTGGGTGGTAAAACTCAGTTTCCATTTTTAATTGATGAAAATACAGGTGATCAGCTCTATGAATCACAGCAGATCATTCATCATTTATTCAAACATTATGGCAAAAGTGGAAAAACGCCAAAAAAATACGCGCATTTTCCTAAAATTCCTTATGTTGCACTTGCAGGCACGTTATTGAATGGTGCACGTGGTGTGTGGATTAACCAGAAAATTGTAGAGCGCGCTGCACCTGAACAACTGATTGAACTGTGGGGTTTTGAGGGAAGTCCTTATACACGTGTAGTACGTGGTGTATTGACTGAACTGGAGTTGCCATTCAAATTTCATAATGTAGCCAAAGAGCGTTGGCAAGATCAAGGCTTGGCAAAATTACGTTTAAAACCGGGTAAATATGTGCCACTGGCAGGTGGTAAGCGTGAGCAGGTATTAAAAGTTATGGTTGATAATATTCAAGTCCCATTTTTAATCGATCCAAATACCCAGACTCAGCTTTTTGAATCGGCCAAGATTGTGAAGTATTTACAGCAAACTTATGGCAAATAAGCTTTAAGTCATTTTTTGATTGTTATAAAAGCATCTTCAAGATGCTTTTTTGCATTTGGCAGGATGCAAAATATGCATTATTATAAATAGCCTAAGCAAAGTGGGGTTGAAACACTGACTTATAACATCAGGGGAGCATAAATCACCCTGATCAGTTGCATCTATTTTAGTGAAGCATTTAAACTCTGCAGCATTCACTTTGATTTCGCCAATTTATAGGTTTAAAATGTTCAGCAAACTTACAGGGTTGTTAAAAAATAAAGCCAATCTCGAAGAAATTGCCTATTTAGAAGCACAGAATATTCAATGGGATGCGGAACAAGGCTATATTGTCGATGGTATTTTGCTTAACGATGTTTTGGCAGAGCGTTTAAATTATTTATCCAACCGCCGTATGCAGCAGTTTGATGATTTGGCACAGCTGTATTCTACAGCTATGATTATCAATGAAAAAATTGATCTGGAAATTGCGCAACAGCGTTTTAACACAATGCTTGGTAATACCGAAGAAAACTTACTGGAATTTAAAGCGATTGTTAAAAAATTGAATGATTATTATCGACAGTTTTTACGTGATCAAAAGTAAAGAGGCGTGTGTATCAAACTTTAAAGCTCGCTGTTTTATAAAATTTTGCAATTAAATACGCTGTAATGGTGGATGAAAAAAATTACGTAAAACCGTCAATTCATCGTGCTAGTATAAGCCCCATGTTGTTTAGACCCTAAAGCTATATACATGTTCCAACACGAAATTTCCCAACTCAATTTAGCACAACTGAAAGCTGGCGAAAAACGCTGGATTGGTAATCTACAAGGTTCCGCCGCAGCATTATTATTTAAAGAAATTGGTCAGCAGAATCAGCATTTATTTGTGATTGTCGCGCGCAATCAACAACATTTGGCGCAGTTAGAAAGCGAATTAGAATTTTACGGGGTAAAACCGACTATTTTCCCCGATTGGGAAATTTTGCCTTATGACCGCTTGTCACCGCATCAAGATATTGTGTCGGAGCGTTTGGCGATTTTATCCAATATGCCGCAGCAAGGTGTATTGTTGGTTTCGACAACCACTTTGGCACAACGTGTTGCACCAACCTTATGGGTGTTAGGCGAGCATTTCGATATTCGTGTTGGGCAAAAGTTTGCTTTGGAACAACAAAAACAGCGTTTGGTACAAGCAGGCTATCATCTGGTCGATACAGTCTATGATCATGGTGAGTTTGCTGTGCGTGGCAGTATTATGGATATTTATGCTTCGGGACAGGAAGCACCCATCCGTATTGATTTATTTGATGATGAAGTTGAAACCTTAAAGTTTTTTGATCCAGAAACGCAGCGTACCACCCAAAGTTTGCAGAATTTTACGGTTTTACCCGCCAAAGAATTTCCATTAAAAGAAGGTCGTGCGATTTTCCGTGACCGCTATGCAGAAAGTTTCCCA
Source organism: Acinetobacter seohaensis (assembly GCF_056431365.1). Taxonomy (NCBI): domain Bacteria; kingdom Pseudomonadati; phylum Pseudomonadota; class Gammaproteobacteria; order Moraxellales; family Moraxellaceae; genus Acinetobacter; species Acinetobacter seohaensis. The sequence goes on along the minus strand of NZ_JBWKMK010000046.1, from coordinate 38,627 downwards.
ACGGCAAACCCGAAAAAGAACCCTGTGTATCAGGATGTGTTAGAAGGCATTGCATCGCCTGGTTTAGAGTTTTATTTTCCGTTATTCTTCACTCAAGCACAGCTTGAAGGTCAAAATACATTACTTTCATACTTACCAAAGCATTGCATTGTCATTACAGATAAGGCGGTGGATGACTGTTTAACTCAATTTTGGAAAGATGTGCTGTATCGTTATGAGGACAGACGTCATAACATCGACCAGCCGATTTTGCCGCCTGAGCAATTATTCCTACAACCAAATCAATTATTAGAACAACTGAATCAATTTGGACGTGTGATTGCATCGCCCGAAGCTTTTGAGCAAAAAGCAGGTGTAGTGAACTTAAGCACACTTGTACCACCACGTTTGGCGGTTGATCCTAAACAAGAACAACCCTTTCATGCCGTTAAGCAATATATTGATGCGGCCAATCATCCTGTTTTATTGGTGGCAGAAAGTGCAGGTCGTCGTGAAACCTTAAAAGATGCGTTGCGTGCCGCTTTGGGTGAAATTCCACAAGTGGAGAGTTTTGAGGCATTTCAGCAGTCTTTACAAGCCATTGCGATTACCAATGCACCTTTAGATCGCGGCTTGGTCATTCAAGATCAATTGAGTGTAATCTCAGAAAATCAGTTGTATGAACATCGTGTGGTGCAGCGCCGTCGTAAACGTCAGCAGGAAGTTTCTGAAGAGTTTTTAATTCGCAGTTTGACCGAGTTAAGCATTGGTGCACCTGTGGTACATATTGATTATGGCGTAGGGCGTTATGCAGGTTTAATTACTTTAAATATTGATGAGCAAGAGCATGAGTTTTTACAACTTGATTATGCCGATGCTGCAAAAGTGTATGTACCTGTTACCAATTTGCATTTAATCAGCCGTTATAGCGGTGGTGATCCAGACCTTGCGCCTTTGCATAAATTAGGCACAGATGCATGGAATAAAGCCAAACGCAAAGCGTTGGAACAAATTCACGATGTGGCAGCAGAATTACTGCATATTCAGGCACGTCGTCAATCTAAACCGGGTTTTGCTTTTGAGTTGGATCATAGTCTTTATATGCAATTTGCCAGTGGCTTTGCTTATGAAGAAACCCTAGACCAAGCCAATGCAATTGAAGCGACTTTACATGACATGCAACTGGCAAAACCAATGGATCGTTTGGTCTGTGGTGATGTTGGTTTTGGTAAAACCGAAGTCGCCATGCGGGCTGCATTTGTCGCGGTACAGAATAATAAACAAGTCGCGGTATTGGTTCCGACCACATTGTTGGCACAACAGCATTATGAATCTTTTAAAGACCGTTTTGCCGACTGGCCTGTGCGTATTGAAGTCTTATCGCGTTTTGGTTCAAGCAAATCTCATCAAAAAACCATTGAAGATTTAGCTGAAGGCAAAGTCGATATTGTGATTGGGACGCACAAAATTCTGCAAGAAAATATTCAGTTCAAGCAGTTGGGTTTAATGATTGTCGATGAAGAACATCGTTTTGGGGTGCGTGACAAAGAACGTATTAAAGCGCTGCGCGCCGATGTGGATATGCTGACTTTAACCGCAACGCCAATTCCACGTACCTTAAATATGGCATTTAGCGGTATGCGCGATTTATCCATTATTGCCACACCACCTGCACGCCGTTTAGCGGTCAAAACCTTTGTGCAAGAGCATACAGGCGATACGGTGAAAGAAGCCATTTTACGTGAATTGTTACGTGGTGGTCAGGTGTATTTCCTGCATAATGAAGTGGAAACCATTGAGCGTAGTGCTGAAACCATTCGTGAATTGGTACCAGAAGCGCGGGTTGCAGTTGCGCATGGGCAAATGCGCGAGCGTGAATTAGAGCAAGTCATGCAGCAGTTTTATCATAAAGAATATAACGTGTTGGTTTGCTCAACCATTATTGAAACAGGGATTGATGTTCCAAATGCCAATACCATTTTAATTGAACGTGCAGATAAACTCGGATTGGCGCAGTTGCACCAACTACGTGGTCGTGTTGGACGTTCGCATCACCAAGCTTATGCGTATTTGCTGGTACCTTCCATTAAGGGCTTAAAAGGCGATGCTGAAAAACGCTTGGATGCGATTCAGCGTGCCTCAACTTTGGGTGCAGGTTTTATGTTGGCAACCGAAGACTTGGAAATTCGTGGTGCGGGCGAATTACTGGGTGAGCAACAAAGCGGTTCAATGCAAGCTATTGGTTATAGCCTGTATATGGAAATGCTGGAAAAAGCCACCAAAGCCATTCAAAAAGGTAAAACCCCTAACTTCGATGCACCATTGTCTTTAACTGCAGAAATCAACCTGCACATGCCTGCTTTAATTCCAGATGATTATTTGGGCGATGTGCATCAGCGCTTATTGTTCTACAAACGCATTAGTAATACCGATACTCAAGAAAAGCTTGATCATATCCGTATGGAATTGATTGACCGTTTTGGTATTCCACCACAAGCGGTGAAACAATTATTTGCTGTACATCAACTGCGTTTAAAAGCAGAGCAGTTGGGCATCACTAAAATTGATATTAGTACAAATGGCGGTCATATCGAATTTTCACCAGATACACCTGTGCAAGCCATGAGCATCATTCAAATGATGCAAAAACATCCGACCTATTTCCGTATGGATGGTGGACAGCGTTTAAAAGTGATGGTGATGTTGGAGGAAGCTGAAAAGCGGATTCAATTTATTGCCGATCTACTAAACAGCCTGCTAAAAACTTTGCACAGCTGAGTTTAAAAATGCAAATTGATCCAAATATCATATCGGTAAATTTATGAATATTTGCTAAGAAACCTCTGATTCTATAATGAATATTATTCATGATGAATTTGGTTAAAATTGCACTTTATTTACATCGAAACATGATGGGAATCATACTCAGTTCACTAGGGATGTGATAGTATTACCCATCATTACAATTTGCGTCATTTATAAAGATATGTTTAGTTTGCATCCACAACTTGCTCAAGATACTTTTTTTGTAGGCGACTTTCCTCTGTCAACATGTCGTTTAATGAATGATATGCAATTCCCTTGGTTAATTCTAATTCCACGTGTGCCAGGGGTTACAGAACTATACGAATTAAGCCAGGCAGACCAAGAACAATTTTTACGTGAATCTAGCTGGTTATCTAGCCAATTATCACGTGTATTCCGTGCCGATAAAATGAATGTGGCGGCTTTAGGTAATATGGTTCCACAATTGCATTTTCATCACGTCGTGCGTTATCAAAATGATGTGGCTTGGCCTAAACCAGTTTGGGGTACGCCAGCTGTACCATACAGCAATGAAGTTTTGGCTCACATGCGTCAAACCTTGATGCTTGCTCTGCGTGGTCAAGGCGATATGCCATTTGACTGGCGAATGGATTAATTGAAATGAATTGCCACGCAGGATGCGTGGCTTTTTAATCCTAGATTGGAGTAGGCCGCGGTGTTCATGTACAATTGGATGGAAAGAGATCCCAAACAATTCGAATTTCTGCATCGTTTAGTCGGGTATGCAAGTTTATCCCTGATTATGGTGGTCTATCACTACACCTACGCCGATACCAATTATCAAATTTACCTTCCGTTTTTTCTTACTTTTTTATTACTGATAATTCCTAAATTTTCGCGTTGGCTGCAATATAAATATAGTCATCAAGCCAAGCGTAATATCCTGTTTATTATTGATATTGTGGTAGTCGCAGTATGTTTGTCTGCGGTACATCTGAATTTGGTACTTACTTTTGCCGCTTTATTTGCGCTGCTATATACCGCCATTTATATTAAAGTTTCTTTCTTTTTGGTGGCATTGGCATCCTTATTGGCGGTCACAGTTTTTTATTTTTGTAATATTTTTATTTTTGGTTTTAACGAATATTTTGAACAAAGCAGTACCGAACTTACGATTTTAGCCTTTTTATGTATGATCTTTTACTTTGGCATGGGCAGTGCCTATCAGGCACGTCGTATCCGCTATACCACGGCAAAGAAAGACCATTACTACACACAAATGAACCGCTATATGGAATTTGCGAATCAGCTTAGTCGCTATGCACCTTTGCAGTTGTGGCAATCGATTATGAAAGGTGAGTCGGAAGCGAAAATTGAATATAAACGTAAAAAAATGACGATTTTCTTTTCTGATATTCAAGGCTTTACTGAACTTTCTGAAACACTAATTCCAGATGATTTAGCATTCCTGCTCAATGATTATTTAAGCCACATGACCGAAATTGCCAAGCAATATGAAGCGACGGTGGATAAGTTTATGGGTGATGCGATTTTAATTTTCTTTGGTGATCCAAATACGCAAGGTGTTGAACAAGATGCTAAAACTTGTGTAGAGATGGCTATTGCGATGCGTCAGCAAATGAAATTGTTACGCGAACGTTGGGTCAAAATGGGCTATCCGCCTTTACATATTCGTATGGGTATCAGTACAGGATATTGCCACGTTGGGAACTACGGTGCAGCACATCGGATGGCATATACCATTGTTGGGCGTGATGCTAACTTAGCTGCGCGTTTGCAAAGTGCGGCCGAAGTTGATGAAATTTTACTTTCAGATGACACTTATAAACTGATTAAAAATGATTATTTGTGTGCTCCGAAAGCACCGATCTTTTTAAAGGGGATTCAAGGTCCTGTAAAAACTTGGCAAGTGATGGAAAAATATGCGGCCAGCAAGTCGGATTATCAGCGTTGGTTTGACTACGAATATAAAGGTTTTCATTTGTTGCTTAATTTGGATGAAGTGCAGAATTTTGAATATCCTGAGCTAATTACCGTATTAGAAAAAATGATTAAAAGAATTCAAACGCAGCAAAAGCTGACCAACTCACAGGGCATTGTAAAACTTAATCTTGAAGATGAAGTGATTGAACATCCACCTGTTGAAGAAATTGCCAAAACTCATATTCCTGAAAAACACTAAAATTTTTCTTATAATGTAGATCTCGTTTAACTTTTAAATCCTCAAAAATTTTAAATCTAAAGTTGTGCAATAAAAAAACTGCGCCGTAGCGCAGTTTTTTAGAATTAGCATCATTTTATGATTAATGATTTTCTGAAGCATGGTTAATGGTGTATTTTGGAATTTCGACTTCCAAGTCTTCATTGACCACTTTAACCTGACAAGATAAGCGTGAATCAGGCTCTAAACCCCAAGCACGGTCTAATAAGTCAGCTTCAACATCATCCATTTCTTCTAGGCTGTCAAAGCCTTTACGAACAACAACGTGGCAAGTGGTACATGCACAAGACATATCGCAAGCATGTTCAATTTTAATGCCATTTTCAAGTAAGCTTTCGCATAAGTTGGCATTTTGTTCGACTTCAAACTCAGCACCTTCTGGGCAGAATTGCGCATGTGGAAGTACTTTAATACGTGGCATAATCTTTACCTTAAATTAGTTTGAGTTTGACCAATCGTCGAGTTTAGTGCCTTTAAGTGCTGCATCAATATGTTGATTCATACGAATTGCAGCAAAAGCATCACTGTGTATTTTAAGCTGTTCAACAGCATGTTCAATGGCTTTAATGTCTTGTCCAGTCAATTCGGCTTCCAACTGCGCTTTGGCAGTATTTAAAGCTTCTAATTGTTCTGGGCTTAATAGTTGTGCATCTACTTTTAAGGCTTGTTGTAAAGCTTCAAGTTCACGTTGTGCTTCAACTTTGGTTTCATGCAAATGACGCAATTGCTTGTCTTCTTCTGCATATTTGAAACCATCTAGCAGCAAACGCTCGGTATCTGCTTCAGATAAACCATAAGATGGCTTGATGTCGATATTTGCAGTCACACCAGAAGTGGTTTCTTTAGCAGAAACACTGAGCAAGCCATCAGCATCGACTTGGAACGTAACTTCAATGCGTGCCTGACCCGCAGTCATTGGTGGAATACCGTGTAGCACAAAACGACCTAAGCTACGACAATGTTCTACCAAATCACGCTCACCTTGTACCACATGAATCAACATGGCAGTTTGGCCATCTTGATAAGTGGTAAATTCTTGGCGACGTGCTACAGGAATTGCAGTATTGCGTGAAATTAAGCGTTCCACCAAACCGCCCATGGTTTCTAAACCCAAAGACAGTGGGGTAACGTCTAATAGCAACGAACCATCTTTGCTGTTACCAATTAGTTGATTGGCGGTAATTGATGCACCAATTGCAACCACTTCATCTGGGTTAATTGTGCATAATGGTTCTTGATTAAATACTTCACGAACAGCTTTTTGCACGGCATAAGAACGTGTTGAACCACCAACTAAAACTACATTTTGAATGTCATCTAGGTCAAGTTTGGCATCGCGTAATACACGTTTGCATACACTAATGGTTTTATCTAAAGCAACCTGAATAATACTTTCAAAGTTTGCGCGGTCTAATTGCAGCGTGTGCTCTAACAGTTTTAATTCAACACTTTCTGCATTGCTGAGCGCTTCTTTGGCTTTACGTGCAGACACAATAAAGTGTGCATATTCTGCATCATCTAAACTTTCAATATTCAGCTGTTTTTTTGCCCATTTTACAATCAGACGATCTAAGTCATCACCACCTAAAGCAGTGTGGCCGCCTGTGGCTAAAACTTCAAAAACGCCTTGAGAGAAACGTAAAATAGAAACGTCAAACGTACCACCGCCCAAGTCGTAAATCACATAGTTACGGTCTTGAGCCAAGTTGGTGTCTTGATCTAAACCGTAGGCAACCGCTGCTGCAGTCGGTTCATTCAATAAACGCAATACTTTTAAACCTGTAAGCTCGGCAGCGTCACGTGTGGCTTGGCGTTGAGCTTCATCAAAATAAGCAGGAACAGTAATCACTGCACCATTTACAGGGTTTTGTAAGCTGGCTTCTGCGCGGTCTTTGAGTTGTTTAAGTAATTCTGCCGAAATTTCAACAGGTGTTTTACGGCCTTGAGCTGTTTCAAAAGCAGGCATTTGATTGTCTTCACCCACTAACGTGTATGGATGTTGAAATTTAATGTCCGCTTTAGAACGACCCATAAAACGCTTGACTGAAACAATCGTGTTTTTAGGGTCTGTAGTAATAAATGGTGCAGCAGCATTGCCATAATGTGTATTTTGCTCTGCATAATGGACGATAGAAGGCAGTAGCACGCGACCTTGCTCATCATGCAAGACTTTGGCTTTACCAGAAAGAACTGTGGCAACCAATGAATGAGTGGTGCCTAAGTCAATGCCAATCGCAATGCGATGTTCATGCGGTGCACTTGATTGACCTGGTTCTGCAATTTGCAAGAGCGCCATTATGTAAAATCCTTTGCCCGTTAAATATTAAAATACAAACTAAAATTAAAAATCATCGTCTAAATCAAAACTGTCATCATCAAGGAAACGATCTTCAGCTTTGTCTAGGTCAGCCATAACTTTCATGAAAAAGCGTAATTTACGCACAGTGTCACGCGCTTCTGCCCAATCTTCTTCGGCATAGTCAATTTTAAATTCACGGACTAAGCCATCAACCCATTGTTGTACTTCAACCTTTAATGACTGTAAGTCATCGGCACAGTTGGCATCATCCAATTGCTCACGAATTTCCAAGGCATCTTGTAAAAATTCAAAGTCATGGATGGATTGATCGAGATGATAATCTTGCTTTTTCAATGAGAGTAAATATGCAGCACGACTGTCTACCGCAGAGAGTTGTTTAAACGCCTGATTAATTTTACTAGATTTAATCAAGGCTTGATCTTTGTCTTCGGCTTTGTCGGGGTGATATTGCTGCTGTAGCTTTAAAAATTCAGCTTTTAAAGTAGCGAAATCAATATCGAGTGCAACAGGAAGATTAAACAACTCAAAATGATTCATGGGAGATGGAATCCGCGATTAGTGTGCAAAATTGGCTGCATAAATGCAATTAAAACAGTGTATTGTACACTGTTTTAAGCTAAAAAGAGGGAGGTGGCGTTATACCGTGAACGATTCACCGCAGCCACATTCACCTTTTTTATTGGGGTTGTTAAACTCGAAACCTTCGTTTAAACCATTTTTGACATAGTCCATTTCCATGCCATCTAGGTAAACTAGGCTTTTCGGATCAACGAAAACTTTAACACCAAACTGTTCAAACATTTGGTCGTGCGTATCGACTTCATCTACAAATTCGAGTACATAAGCCAAACCAGAACAGCCTGAAGTTTTCACACCAACGCGAATACCTTGACCCTTACCGCGATTCTTTAAGTAATTGCTGATATGAGTTGCAGCATTTTCAGTTAAATTGATCATGAAAACTCCGTTTGTTTTTCCACAAAACTTAGCAAATTAAGCTTTGGTCTTTTTGCTGCGATAGTCTTCTACAGCAGCTTTAATTGCATCTTCTGCCAATACAGAGCAGTGTACTTTCACTGGTGGAAGGGCAAGTTCGGTAGCAATATCAATGTTCTTGATCGCTTGTGCTTCATCTAAAGTTTTACCTTTAAGCCACTCAGTAACCAAAGAACTTGAAGCAATGGCAGAACCACAACCATAAGTTTTGAAACGTGCTTCTTCAATCACGCCTTCGTCATTCACTTGAATTTGCAGACGCATTACATCGCCACATGCAGGTGCGCCCACCATACCTGTACCAACGTTTTCAGCATTTTTGTCTAAAACGCCAACATTACGAGGGTTTTCGTAATGATCAATTACTTTATCGCTATAAGCCATGTCGCTTCTCCAAACCTCGGGGTCAGCCTTAATATAAATATGGGGGTGAAATTACCTTTATCAATCTAATGGCTTCCTGTCAAAGCCATTAGATTTGGGATGAATTAGTGTTCAGTCCATTCTACTTTAGAAAGGTCAATCCCTTCTTTATACATATCCCAAAGCGGTGAAAGTTCACGTAACTTTTCAACAGCAGCTTTAGTCACAGTTAGGACATGATCAATATCTTCTTCAGTGGTGTATTTACCAAAACTGAAACGAATTGAGCTGTGTGCAAGTTCGTCTGAAAGACCTAGTGCACGTAATACATAAGATGGCTCTAAAGTCGCTGAAGTACACGCAGAACCTGAAGATACCGCAGCATCTTTAAGAGACATCATTAAAGATTCACCTTCAACAAAGTTGAAGCTGACGTTTAAATAGTTGGCTACGTTTAGTGTTGGGTGACCATTCAGGAAAACTTGTTCCATGGTGTTCAAGCCATTCCAAAGTTTGTCGCGCAATACACGTAAACGGGCTTGTTCAGAAGCCAAGTTTTTGCCTGCAAGTTCAAATGCTTCGCCCATACCTACAATTTGGTGGGTTGCAAGTGTGCCTGAACGCATGCCACGCTCATGACCGCCACCATGCATTTGTGCTTTTAAGCGTACGCGTGGACTGCGGCGTACAAATAGCGCACCAATACCTTTAGGGCCATAGATTTTGTGTGCAGAGAAGCTCATTAAGTCTACTTTTAAGGTAGATAAATCAATTTCTACCTTACCTGCAGCTTGCGCAGCATCAACGTGGAAGAAGATTTTTTTGGCACGGGTGATTTCGCCAATTGCAGCGACATCGGTAATCGTACCAATTTCGTTATTGACCATCATCAACGACACTAAAATTGTGTCTGGACGAATTGCCGCTTCAACCATTTCAGGTGTAATTAAACCTGTTTGTGGTTGTGGCTCTAAGTACGTGATTTCAAAACCTTCAGATTCAAGCTCACGGCAGGTATCTAAAATGGCTTTGTGTTCAATTTTAGAGGTAATAATGTGTTTGCCTTTAGACGAATAGAATTGTGCTACGCCTTTTAGTGCAAGGTTATCTGATTCTGTTGCACCAGAAGTCCACACGATTTCACGTGGGTCTGCTTTGATCAAGTTCGCAACTTGTTCACGTGCATATTCAACTTTTTCTTCTGCTTGCCAGCCATAAGCGTGCGAACGAGAAGCGGCATTACCGAAAGTCCCATCAAAAGTCAGGCACTCCATCATGCGTTCTGCAACTTGAGGATCTACAGGAGTGGTTGCTGCGTAGTCAAGATAAATTGGACGTTTCATGTCAAATACCTGTAACCGATAACAGAGCTGAATCAAACGGTGCTGTGTTCTGGCGAATGGCAACAGTTTGTACGTTGTCACGCGCAACTAAATCAGCAAGTGAGATTTTAGCGAGATAGTCGGCAATATGATGGGAGAGTTCCTGCCATAAGTCGTGAGTCAAGCACATTGCACCATTTTGACAGTTGCCTTTATGGTCGCAACGCGTTGCATCAACAGTTTCGTTTACGGCTTCAATGATTTCTAGCACAGTGATTTCATTTGCACTACGTGCTAAATGGTAACCACCGTTAGCACCGCGAACACTAGACACTAAGCCGTGGCGCTTAAGTTTTGCGAATAACTGCTCAAGATAAGCAACAGAAATAGTTTGACGGGCTGCAATTTCAGCAAGCGTGATCGTTTGTTCAGTTGGCTGCAAAGCTAAATCAAGTAGAGCAGTCACTGCGTAGCGACCGCGAGTTGTTAAGCGCATGATTCGATACACATGATTAGACTAGATATGGGTATTCTAAGAATCCCGACTAAATTAGTCAAGTATTTTATTGTGATATTGTGCGCGAGGATTTACGCTGTTTTTCTTGATATTTTAATGCGTTTAAACGATCCATAAATTATACACTAATAACGTAATTAATAGTACTGTTATTACACCAAAGACGATGTTAATGCGCTTTTGACGACGTTCAATCCGACGAATACGGTTTTTATGCTGTTTAAGCTCAACTTGTAGGGTGTTGATCTTAGAGCGTTGTTCATCAATTTTGTCTAAAAGTGGGGCAATGCGCTTTTTAGAACCAATCACTTCTTGTTCTTGCGGTGCTTCTTTCAGCCATTGTTTCCAGTCAGCTAAAACTTTGGGTGCACTAAAATGCAAAATTAGATCACGAAACTCATCTTTAAGGGTAATGTCACCATCTATACGCATGTGTTTAATACTGCGACGATTACCTAAAATAAAGATTTTAAATAAATCTATGAGGGTGGTGCGCACATCCAAATCGACAGCTTGTTCAGGTGCTTTGCTGTCAAATAAGATGCCGTTTGGATTGAATTCGACGTAAATGTCGAAATAAGGAATATAGCTATTAATTTTAATGGTGATTTTCTGGTCGACAAACTTTTTAGCCTGCAAAGCGACCACACGATCATGTTTGAGAATAAAGCTAAAAATTGTTTCCAACACAATCATGAGCATGGTCAGCAACAAATGTGGATTACTTTGTCTTTGTTGCGAATCACTCATAAAATCAAGTCCCTAAATTTAAAGTTGAATTCCTTGGTTTGCACTTCGTAGTGAATACATCATATTAGAAGCACAGCGAATAATCTTGCTTTGTAGAACAGTTTAGCAAAACGATCAAGTATTTAATTTGCTATTATGAAAGCATTTTGTAGGTTTATTACATTTATGTGCGCATAAAATAAGCAGGAGAGAGGTTCATGGAAAAAACGACGGATAGCGTAGAAGAGCATTTGCTTGAATCAGCAACCACATTGAAAAATAAAGATAAATTACGCTCAGGACGTAAATCATCACTCGATTTTCGTAAATATACCAAGCAAATTTGGCTAGCAGGTTTAGGTGCATTTTCACGCGCAGAAGAAGAAGGCAATAAATTGTTTGACTCTCTGGTCAAGGTGGGTGAGGAATTAGAATCTAAAACTACAGAAATTGCCGATCAAACAGTTGAAAAAGTGTCTGAAAAAGCCAAAGAGTCGGTCATTGATACTAAAGATAAAGTTGAGCGTTTAATTGACCATAGCGTCAATCATTCTTTAAATAGAATTGGCTTGGTGACAGCAAAAGACCTACAACATTTGGAGCAATTGGTACTGCAATTACATGCCAAAGTCGATGCGTTGATTGAAGAAAATAAACAATTAAAAGAAGATGTTGCGAAAAAGTAATTCTGTGGAAAGGGGGGCTTAAAGGATGTTGCTTTATTATACATCGGGTATTTTAGGGCAAAACTGAATAGAGGCTAACAGTTCCATCGTTTTACCATTTATTTTGCATAAAAGCGTGCAGGGAGTATTGCTTTTACCCTCAAAGCATTGCTATAAAGGCGTTACGGTAATTTAAATTAAATCTCTGGACCTTAAATAAACGATATTAAGAGGACGTAATTTTCATGAATAAATCAGAATTAATCGATGCAATTGCAGAGAAAGGGGGATTGTCTAAGACTGATGCAGGTAAGGCCTTAGACGCAACAATTGCTTCTATTACTGAAGCGCTTAAAGCGGGTGATACTGTAACCCTCGTTGGTTTTGGTACATTTAATGTGAAAGAGCGTGCTGCTCGCACAGGTCGTAACCCACAAACAGGTGCTACACTTGAAATTAAAGCAAGCAAAGTACCAAGCTTTAAAGCGGGTAAAGGTTTAAAAGATTCAGTAGCATAATCTTTTAAAATGCCAAGAAAGCGCGCCAATTGGCGCGTTTTTTATTAATAATGTCAATAAACGGCTTCAACGCATTCATTCGTTGAGGGTTTTCAGTTAAAATCTCGCACAAATAAAATATTGGAATACTTATGGAATCTTTTCGTAAAGTTATTAAGGGTTGGTTGGGCAAAGTTTTGCTCGTCTTGTTCTTGACCCCTTTAGCACTTGTAGGTATTGAAGGATATTTTAGTGGAGGTCAGTCTGAAGACACTGCACAAACAGTCAATGGTCAGCAAATTTCAAAACGAGAATTAGATAATCTGACCAACTCCTTGAAAGAACAATACTTGGCCTATACCAATGGTGATGAAACACTATTGAATCAAAATTATATTCAAAACAAAGCCAAAGATACGTTGGTTGCACGTACCTTGTTATTACAACAAGCTGAGAAATTAGGGATTTCTTTGAGCGATGCACAAATTGAACAAATGATTGCACAGCAACCGAATTTCCAACAAGATGGCAAGTTTTCTGAAAGCTTGTATGCGAACTATCTGCAATCTGTAGGCATGACCAATCAGGCGCTTGTGGCAAATTTACGCCAAGACCATGCGTTAAAAATGCTGAGTGCTAGCTTTACCGATTATGCTTTAGTTAGCCCGTCTGATATTCAGCAAATTGCCAATTTACAAACCCAGCAACGTACTTTGTATTTATCTAGCATTAAGCTAGATGACTACAAGAAAAACATCACCACAAATGCACAAGAGATTGCTGCGTATTATGAACAGCACGCCAATGCCTTTAAACAGGTTGCTAGCGTTGATGTCGATTACATTGTGGTGACTCCAGCCAATATTGCACCTGCAAATACGGCTGTCACTGACGCAGAGTTACAACAGGCTTATCAAAAGTTTGTCGAAACTCAAAAAGGTGCTGCTGTACCGACAGTGAAACATATTTTAATCACCACCGATGCGCGTGATGATGCCGCAGCTAAAAAACTTGCAGAGCAAGCCGCAGCTGAAATTAAGCAAGGTACAAGCTTTACTGCAGCTGCACAAAAGTATTCGGATGATCCTGAGTCTAAAGCCAAAGGTGGTGAGGTTGCAGGTTATGAAGCAGGCGTATTTGGCGATGCCTTTGACAAAGCCGTGGGTAGCTTAAAATCTGGTGAAGTATCACAGCCGATTAAAACTCAATATGGCTATCATGTGATTCAAACAGAAGGTGCTACAGTTCAAGTCCCTGCGTTTGAAACTCAAAAAGCACGTTTAATGGCAGAGTTGCAAAAAGCCAAAACTGAAAATGCGTATACCGATACCATCAACAGCTTAAATGAATTGGTGGTGAGTAGTGATGCTTTAGATGTTGTGGCAGAAGAAGTGAAAACGGCCAAAGTCGAATCTGTTAATGGTTTAACTTTGGCGGCGCAGCATCCTGTTTTAAGCCAGCCATCTGTCAAAGTTAAATTGTTTAATGATGATGTGAAAAATGGCGATCGCAACGCATCGAGTAACATTACTTTAGCCAATGGCGATGTGGTATGGGTGAAAGTGCGTAATTACCATGCCGCAGGTGTGCAAACTTTAGAAGAAGCAACACCCCGCGTAAAAGCTAAACTGATTGAGAAAAAAGCCTTTGATGCAGCGAAAAAAGATATTCAAGCTGCGTTGGATGCCTTTAAAACTCAACCTGCAGCGACCGTTTTGGCGAAAAACCAAATCCGTTTTGAAAATGCAGGCACATTCACCCGTGCAGATGGTTTGTTAAAGCGTGAAATTGAACGTGCTGCATTTAGTGTGCTTGCGCCTAAAGATGGTATGTGGTCAGTAACAACAGCATCTATACCAAATGAATTGGTGGTGGTAGCTGTATCAAATGTAAACGATACTACATCGAATGCTTTAACGCCTGAGCAACTGAAAGAGTTAGCGCAGTTGTATCAACAATTACGTGCTCAACAAGAGCTAGATGACTATACGCAATATTTGAAATCGAAAGCGAAAATCAAATAAGTGATGAACATCTACAAAAAAACCAGCAAATTTGCTGGTTTTTTGTGCATCTAAAATGATTAAGTAAGCAGTTTCAAGATTTATTCAGCGCGAATTTTTAGCTCATAACCTGTGTATTTACGAATGTTGATGACACCTGTATCCAAGATTAAATATTGCCCTTTAATTCCTTGCAGTTTGCCGCGAATAATTGGGGTTTTATCTAAGTTATGCGATTTAATTTTCTCAGGATACTGTTCTACAGGGTACACAAATTCACGCGGAAGTTCCTGATCTAAAAGCTCTACCGTTTCGTTGAATTCAAGGTTTTGACTAAACTCATCACGAATGGTCTGAATTTTAGGCGCAAACTCTTCAATCAGTTGTTCACGCACTTCAACTAGGTTTAAAGGCTCTGCTTCGCCTTTGAGTAGTTTGCGCCAGTCGGTTTTATCTGCGACTTGTGTACCAAACATAACTTCCAATTGCCCAGATAAACGGCGTGAGCCGACTTTCATAATTGGCAAGGCTTGAGTTGCGCCCTGATCTAGCCAACGTGTTGGCATTTGACCTAAACGGGTGATTCCCACTTTTAAAGCACTTGAATTGGCTAAATATACGATGTGCGGTTGAAAGCAGACTTCTTGAGCAAAACTATCTTCACGACAGGTACCTAAATGATAGTGACAGGTCTCAGGCTTCATGATGCACATATCGCAAGATGCTTTGGTTTTAAAACACTTGAAACAATGTCCTTGCGAATAGGATTTTGGTGTTTTCACACCACAAGAAACACAATAAATATTGCCCGTCCATTCCAGTTCAAGTTCTTGCCCAAGCTGAAAAGGCAGGTCAATTTCTGCACGGTCTAGAATAAATTTATATTCAACATTTGCCTTGTGTACCTGTTCATCAGTTACACTATGGTCCTTAAGACCTGCGTGCATTTTATGGCAAATGCCTTGTAGTTCCATAAGAATACTCTCTCGAAAATGAAGGAATGCAGTGATGGCTGAAATGCGTTTAATTCAAGCATTAATTGATGATTTATCTCAACAACAGCCAATTTCTACTGCATTGTGTATAGGGCAAAATATTGAAGCAAGCCCGAAGTATAACAATCAAGCGGCTGATGAGCAGCCAACTATCCAATGGCAGTATTTTAGCGCATTGGCATTTTTAAATCTGCCTTTTACCCAACGTTTTGATTTGGCAGTTGTATTTTTAGATGCTGCCGATTTTGCTGCGCAGACACCACAACACACCTCGCAAATTTTGGTAAAGCTACGTGATTTATTGGCAAAGCGTATTGTGGTAATTGCTGCACGTGAAGATGAGCAATTGCTTAGAGCACTTGGTTTTACGCAATTGATTGAACATCGCTTTGAGCAGCATCATTTATGCTTATGGCAATTTAATATTTTGACTTATAAGCACGTGCCCGATTGGTTTAACGCTAAGTTTTGGGCAAACCCTGAAAATTGGGATAAATTTCGTTGGTAAGTGCTGCATTAAACTCACAAAAACCTAATAATGATAAATGCTTAACAAAAAATTAGAATATTGCAAAATTTAACAATTTCAAGTGCGCAATTCAGTCAAAACTTCGTATGCTGTCATAAGGGCATTATGAGGAAAATAAAATGACCAATTTAAGCAATATTGTTGAAATTTTAGCAAAGCAGGCATTGGGTGCGAATCAGCAATCTAATCACTCTCAAGGTGGATTGGGTGGCATTTTAGGTTCGGTTTTGGGGCAACTTGGTGGTAATAACCAACAATCTGCACAAGGTGGCTTGGGTGGTATTCTTGGTTCGGTACTTGGTCAGTTGGGTGGACAACAACAGCGTTCTGCTGCAGGTGCTTCAGGTACACAAAGTTTATTGATTGCAGTTTTGCCTTTGGTGTTGGCATGGATTCAAAAACAGGGTGGCTTGCAAGGTGCTTTGGATAAACTCAAAGGACAAGGCTTAACCAGTCAGGTGGATGATTGGGTGTCTACAGGCCCAGGTGAAAATGCGCATGTAGGTGCTGAACAAGTACAAAGTTTATTTGATGATGCCGATGTAGAGCAGGTCGCACAGCAAACTCAGGCGCCAAAGCAAGATATTTATAATGCGATTTCTGCAGTATTGCCGCAAATTATTGATTCATTGACACCACAAGGTGAGCAAACCAGTAAACAAGAAGCCAACGACGATATTCAACAAGTCATGAATTTAGTGTCTGGGTTTTTAAAGCGTTAATGAAAGAAAGGCTTTGTTGTTAAAACTTGAGCCATAAAAACTAAGCCAGCACATTTGCTGGCTTTTTTACCTGTTTCTAAATATAGCTAAAACAGTAGAGCATAAAAAAACACGCCGAAGCGTGTTTTTTTGTTTTTTAAGTTCGGTTAAGACTTAGAAATCGTAACGGAAACCTAAAGAAAGACCTAAAGCATCTTCGTCATTCACGCCACCAACGTTGTTTGAACGACCTTGTGACCATGGTGTTAAGTTTGATTTGGTGTCATTAAGCATAGTTGCAAGGTTTGCGTATACACGTACTGCTTTGTCTAAACGGTGCTCAACACCTACTGCCAATAATGTTGCATTTGCATCATCAGCATCTACGTCACGATGGAATACTTGACCGCGTACATAAGTCTTCGGTGCAACTTTATAGTCTGCCGCTACACCAAATACTTGCACATCTGGGTTTGCAGTATCATTGTCATGTGTTAAATACTGGTATAAAGCACCTAAGTTAAATTCAGGTGTGATTTTATAAGCTGCAGCGATACGGAAACCATCACGTTCACCACGACCAGCATCTTCTTCATAGTGCTCATAAGCAGCAGCAAAATCAACTTTGCCTTCTTTATAAGTTAAAGCTAAGTCGTAAGCTTTATCTTTTTTAGAATCACCTTTTTCAGCAATTGTTGTTGTAGTGTCTGGTACTGTAATAACATGTTTATTACCGTCTACATCTTCAACAGTGATTGTTTTTGTTGAGGTTTTAGTTACTTTAGAAGGATAACCAGCACTATTACCTTCATGTAAAGAAAGTGCAGCTAGAACATTAAAACCGCCACCAAATTTTGGTGTTTTATATTCAATTGAGTTAGCATTACGCTCATCAAAACGTAAGTTACCAGCACGAGTTACGTTACGGATGTCACCAACTTGGTCACCAAAGAAGTTGACTGGACCACGTGCAGCTTTAAATGGGCTGTCAAAACGACCTACACGCGCTTGACCGAAGTCACCTTTTAAACCTACAAAAGTATCACGAGTAGCAAACTCTAAATCATCATTTGCAGAACCGCTAGCAAAGTTAATTTCTTGTTCAATTTGACCAAAAACAGTCATGCCATTTTCTAATTTTTGTTCAGCTTTGAAGCCTAAACGTGATGAGTTAGAAGAAAGACCAACTTCGTTGTAGTCTTTACCATCATCAAGATAGTCTAAAGATACGTGTGCACGACCATAAACTTTAACATCAGCAGCCATAGCTAGTGCTGGTGTAAATAAGGTTGCCCCAACTGCTAATGCGCAAAGCGTTTTTTTCATGTGTAGCTCCAATACAGACTATTGTTTTTAGTCCTAAACATTGTTCAGAAGTAGGGTAGATCTACTGCTGTTCTCTATTGGTGCTAAGTATTCCTTACAAATGCGACAGTAATATTAAGGAGATATTTCAAAATTATTAAAAAGAACAAATTAGATCAAAAACTTACTTTTATTCGCATTTTTTTAGTGACTGAGTTTTTAAATTTAGAAAAAATATAAGAAATGAATAACTTAATTGCAAGCGGACTGACACGCTATTGTCATAAACTGCTTTAAAAAATGCAGGGTTAGAGCTTGAGATGAAAAAAATGGAGCAGTTGCTCCATTCATTTTGTATGACATTTTTGAAATTATTAAAGCGCTGCTTTAATTTTTTCCGCTTGGGCTTTAATTTTTTCCTGATCACCCATTTGTGCAGCATGTTTCCCAAGTTCGTGAACTGAAGTTGGAATTAAATGGAAATGCACGTGAGGGACAGTTTGACCTGCACTTGCACCTGACAATTGCATTAACACGATACCATCTACACCCAAAGCTTGCTGCATAGCTTTCGCAATTTTTTGCACAATTTGAATAGTATAAGCTGCTGCATCTGCAGGTAAATCCAATAAAGTTACTGCAGGTGTCTTGGGGATCACGAGAGTGTGACCATCGGCTTGCGGCATGATGTCCATAAACGCAAGAACTTGGTCATCTTCATACACTTTAATTGCAGGAAGCTCGTCACGTAGAATTCTTGCAAAAATATTTTGATCATCGTAAGCCATTATGATTCCTTAAATTCAGCCTATGCTATTTTAGAACGGTTATTTACAGTTCAGTTCTTTTTGACGTGCTTTGATTGCGTCAAGACGTTGTTGTTCTTTTTCAGAGAACTTTGGCTTGGTTGTATAACAGTTGTCATTACCAAAACGTGCTTTAGCTTCTGGGTCTTTGAAGCAGAACCCTTTAGATGCATAAATAACATCGTGGTCATTTTTCAGTTTCTGACATTCTTGTTCAGATGCAAAAGTAGTTGAACTTGCCCCAATTAAAGTTGCAAGGCTTGCAAATACGGCAATGCTAAACTTGTTCATAAGAGTTTCCTCTACTTAATGATGGTGTGACTAGCCACTTAATACACATTATTGGGTTTATGGCTGTATATTCAATGGCGAGTTCTTACTCTAGGGTAATATTACTCCATAATTCATACATTTTCACAGCAGTGGAAAAATCACTGTCTTTTTCTGCGGTTAAATTCGCTGCTTGAATCAGGCTTTGGGTTAAAGCCAATACAGGTGCAGGCAAAGCTGCTTCATGGACTAAATCTAATGCGATACCTGTGTCTTTAGCCAGTAAAGGGAGTGCAAAAGTATTTGGAAAAGCGCGATTCAGTACTCGCTGCGGCAAAATCATTTCCGTTACTGCGCTTTTACCACTTGAAGCATTTATGCATTGCAAGGCCTGATTTAAGTTTACGCCATGTGCTTTTAAGGTGGTAAAACCTTCAGCTGCAGCACACAAACTCACTGCCATTAACATATTATTCACCGCTTTTACGGCAAAGCCAGCACCAGGTTCACCCACATGCTGAATCACTTTACCAAAAGCCTGAATTGCAGGTAGGGCTTTTTCAAAAGCAGCAGCTTTACCGCCAATCATGACTGTTAATGTGGCATTTTCTGCACCAATGGTTTGTCCGCTTACAGGTGCATCTAAAAAGTCGATCTGTTGTGCTTCAAGTTGTTGTACCAATTTTTTAGCACTTTCGGGTACGCCACTGGTGCAATCGACCCAGACTGAACCTGCTTTAAGTTGAACTTGTGCAATCAGGTTTTCAACTTCGGTACTGGTGGGCAAGCAAGAAAAAATAATATCTGCTTGCACCGCTTGAGCCAATTCAACCGCTTGTGTGCCATATTCAGCAGCATGTTGCTCGGCTTTGGCAAAGTTACGATTCCAGACATAGACCGTATCAAAATGTTTAGGTAAATGGGCTGCCATGCGGTAGCCCATTGCGCCTAAGCCAATAAATGCAACAGATTGAATCATGTTTTTGCTCTCTTTATGCAATTTTGCTAGATCGTTGTTCTAACCAAGTGGTCAGTTTAGGCCAGAATTCATTGGCACTTTTTTGACTGGACATTAAACCCAAATGTCCACCTGGAATAAGAGTAAACGTGACATCGGTACTACTTGTCAATTCACATAAAGGTTGAGCAGCTTCAGCAGTGACAATTTGATCGCTATCACCCGCACCGACCAAAAGTGAACAATGAATATTTTTAAGGTCTATCTGATGTTGTTTGAGTTGAATATGACCTTGTTTGAGTGGGTTTTGCAGCCATACATTCAATACCATGTCCTGATTAATCCCACCCGGATAATCAATCATATTATTTAAAAAATTGGCTAAAGTTGCGTTTTCATGCAAGGTTTGTAAGTCGTGCAGATTCGACAGCATCTGTTTATTGCTTTCCAGCCATGCTCTAGGGTCTAAAATCTTAAAACCAATCGCATTGATTAAACCCGGTGTATGAATTAAATGCTTTGGAATTTTTCCTGAATAAAAGGCATGTTGCAATTTGGGATATTTAGAAATCAGTTGATTGGTCAGTTGAAAGAGTTTACCAACCCGCCCCGAAGCATAGCTATCTACAGGGCTACCCAAAACCATCAAGTTTTTAATATGAGTTGTTTGTTGGTCGGCGGTATAAAGCATGGCAAAAATACCCGCCATACTCCAACCATGTAGTGAAATTTGTTCGACTTTGGCGTGTTGTAAAATGAGTTGAATACAATTAGGGATTGCATCCTGAATAAAAGCCATAAAATTTAAATGACAATGTTGATAGGTCAATTGTCCCCAATCAACCAAATACACATCAAAACCGCTATGCTGAAAATGTTTCACTAAAGAGCGATAAGGATATAAGTCATAAATCGACATGGTAATTGCTAAAGGCGCAACAAAAACCAGCGGCTCTTTATATTGCTTATCTGGCGAAGCGTAATAGCGAATCTGCGCATACTTATAACGTGCCACGATGTCGTATGGCGTGGTCTGAGATAAGATCAAATCACGGCTTTTAAATAAGCGAGTGCTGAGGTTTTTAAGCTTTTTTCGGTGCGGATTAAATTTTCTTTGTAGCTGATTCATGAGGTGTTCCATCACACGTGGCGCCGATTTGAATGAAGTCTAAGCGATATTTATACATTTTACCTTGACCTTAAATGCGCTTGGCGCTCAAAATGTTGGCAATTATTTAACAAACAGGTCTTAGGACTAAGTTTAGGGCTGAGCAGTAAAGATGAGTCAACACGACGACATTGAATATCAATTAGATACTTTGGCAATTCGTACCGGACACAACCGTACAATTGAAGGCGAACACAGTGAGCCAATTTTCCTGACTTCATCATTTGTTTGTGAAAATGCTGCCGATGCAGCTGCAAAATTCTCAGGTGAAATTGAAGGCAATACCTATTCACGTTATACCAATCCAACTGTACAGGCTTTTGAAAAACGCTTGGCAGTATTAGATGGTGCAGAACGTGCGGTTGCGACAAGTTCGGGTATGGCGGCCGTTCATGCGATCACTTTGGCTTATCTTAAAGCGGGTGATCATGTAGTCTGTTCACGTGCTGTATTTGGCTCGATCATTTCACTATTTGAAAAATACGTGATGAAGTTTGGTGTCGATGTCACTTTTGTTGATTTAGAAGATTTAGACAGTTGGAAGCAAGCGATTCGTCCAAATACGCGTTTGTTATTTATTGAAACACCATCAAATCCATTGGCTCAGGTGGGTGACTTGCAAGCGATTGCCGATATTGCACATGCAAATAATGCTTTATTTGCAGTTGATAACACCTTCTGTACCCCAGTTTTACAACAACCAATTAAATTTGGTGCTGACCTAATTATCTACTCATCGACCAAATATATTGATGGGCAGGGACGTGCTTTAGGCGGCGCTGTGGTGGGCAAAGATAAACTGGTTGAAGAAATCAACGGTGTGATTCGTACTTTGGGTAACTCATTAAGTCCATTTAACGCATGGATTTTCTTAAAAGGTTTAGAAACTTTAAGCCTGCGGATGAAAGCACATTGCGCTAGCGCACAAAAACTTGCCGAGTGGCTAGATGTACATCCAAAAGTTGAAAAAGTGTATTATGCAGGTCTGCCGCATCATGCGGGGCATGAGTTGGCGAAAAAACAACAGTCTGGCTTTGGTGGTGTTGTATCTTTTGTGGTGAAAGGCGAGCGTGAAGGCGCGTGGACTGTGATTGACAACACACGCTTCCTATCTATCACCAGTAATTTGGGCGATGTAAAATCAACCATTACCCATCCTGCAACAACATCGCATGGCAGAATGACCCCAGAAGCCAAACAAGCAGCAGGTATCAGCGAAGGTTTAATTCGTGTTTCTGTTGGCTTGGAAGATATTGATGATATTATTCGCGACATCGAGCGCGGTTTAGACCTCATTTAAAACTAAATAGATCATTTGTTCGGAGATTTTTATGAACATTAATATGTTGATGCAGCAAGCACAGCGCATGCAAAAAGAAGTGGAAAACAACATTAAAAAAGCCAAAGAAGAACTTGCGCAAACTGAAGTGCATGCAGAAGCAGGTGGTGGTTTAGTGAAAGTGACTATGACCTGCCGTAATGTGGTCAAACGCATTGAAATCAACCCTGAATTATTGCAAGACGATGCAGACATGATTGAAGATTTGATTGCCGCTGCAATGAATGATGCTGCCCGTCAAGCCGAAGCAATTTCTGAAGAAAAAATGAAGTCTGCAAACTCAGGCATGGGCTTGCCACCGGGCTTGGCTGGTTTATTCTAAGGAACGGCGTATGTTTAGTGATCGTTTTGATCAACTGGTACAAGCGCTACGCATTTTGCCAAGTGTTGGGCCAAAATCGGCTCAACGCATGGCATTGCACCTGATTATGAAAAATAGAGAAGGTGCAGTCGGTTTGGCTCATGCTTTGAACGAAGCTACTAGCTATATTCATGAATGTTCAATTTGTCACTCATTAACGGAAGATGAAGTTTGCAATATTTGTGCCTCACATGATCGGGATGCACACTTACTTTGCGTGGTGGAATCTCCGGCCGATGTCATGGCGATTGAGCAAAGTGGCAGTTTTCGTGGTAAATACCATGTTTTAGGTGGGCATTTATCGCCATTAGATGGCATTGGGCCTGACGAAATTGGTATTCCATATTTGGTTCAGCGTTTGAGCGATGGCAACATTACTGAAGTCATTTTGGCGACCAATGCAACCGTAGAAGGTCAAGCGACAGCACACTATTTGGTAGAAGCGACCAAGCATTTGCCTGTGCAGATGACCCGTATTGCGCAAGGTGTGCCGCAAGGTGGCGAACTTGAATATGTCGATAGCCATACTTTAAGTCAGGCGGTGCATAATCGGATGCGAATGAAATAAGCATTTAGGTGCTTATTTCATGTGGATGTTTATTTCGCATGTGTGGCTATTTTATATGAATAATCAATTGATAAATCATCCATGAAAAGGACTACTTGCCTTTAAAGCCAATAAAAAATCAAATTAAGATAAAAAAACGATAAAAAATTTAAATTTTCACTGTATCGATTTAGAAATAAGATAAAAATTGAAAATACTGGGCATATTTTTATAGCTAAATGCTATTTAATGTTTAAAATGAACCCCTAGAGAATCCTGTTTTACCTGCTCGCTATGTTCCAATTTATTCATCAACAAAAAGACTTTGAAAATGTCTTGGCATTAATGAGCCAAAACAGCATTTATGGTTTAGACACCGAATTTATTAAGGTTGATACTTTATGGCCAAAATTGGGTGTATTCCAAATTAATGTTAATGATCAGGTCTATTTGTTAGATGGCACTTCTTTAAATTTAAGTGCATTTTGGGAAAAACTGTTTCAAGCGCAGCAAAATATTTTTCATGCCTGCGGTGAAGATATTGATTTAATTTATCATTATGCGCAGCAAAAAAACTTAGATAACGTGTTTGATACCCAAGTTGGCATGTCATTTTTAGGGCATGGTTTACAAGTCAGTTATCAAAACGCTTTAAAAACCATGCTCAATGTCGATATTGATAAAGGGCAAACTCGCTCAGACTGGCTTGCACGTCCGTTGTCCGATGAGCAGTTAAATTATGCTGCCAATGATGTGCTGTATCTAATGCAATTGGCAGATAAGGTACAAACCGACTTAAAACAAAATTATTTACTGGATTTTGCACAAGAAGATTGCCGCAATTTAACTCAGGAAATTGGTGAAGAAACACCTTTAGAGTTGTTGTATCAGGATGTGGGCAACTATCGTCATTCACGCCGTCAACTCATGCAATTGCAACAATTGGCCGTTTGGCGTGAGCAAATGGTAAAAGCCTTAAACCAACCACGTAGTTTTATTTTGCGTAATTCTACTATGCTGGACTTGGTCGAGAAAAATCCTAAAAATCAGTTCCAGCTCAGTACTATTAAAGATTTACGTGCGCATATTGTGCGTGAACATGGCAAAACTATTTTAGATTTAATTAAATATTTGCCTGATCAATCACAATGGCCATTACGTATGGCGCGACCAATTCGTCATTCTTCAAAAGAAGTGGGCGAAAATGTAGAACAGGTGATTCAACGCGCCGTACAGGAAACTCAAATTCCAAAAGAAGTTTTGCTGCGTAAAAAATGGCTCAATGTGCTTTATCAGCATGTGGTATTTCATAACGATGAGCAAGATTTGCCTAACTATTTGTTAGGTTGGCGTTATGAATTACTCACCAAGCCTTTAATTGAAGTTTTACATGCCGACGAGCGTTATTTGTCTGGTCAGATGAAAGTTGCTGAATAAATCAAACCGATCCACATTTTAAATAAAGCCGTTTTTCACCTGAAAATGGATGAATTTTCACGCCATTCTTTGTTTGAGTGTAAACATAGACCAATGCGTTAATAATGGTTAATGTATCTCGGTTTTTTTTGTTGTATCCTTTGCCTGAGTTTTTAGAGTTTTGTTGTTTATGCACTGTTCAATTTATAAATCGAGCAAAAAAGATGAGATGTATTTATACATCGCCCGTCCTGAGCAAACTGAAGATCAAGCAGAAGCGTTTAACCCGCTAGAGGTTTTACCTGAGCCAATGCGAGTTGCATTTGGTCGTGCGACATTTGTAATGGATTTGCAACTGTCTGAAAGCCGTAAGTTGGCACGTGTGAATGTTTTGCATGTCATGGATTCTATTCAAACACGTGGCTTCTTTATTCAAGTGCCACCAGAAGGCTTAATTAACCCAAATGCCGTTGAACCAGAAGGTTTACGTGGTGCTTAAGCTTTATTCAGGAGTTGAGAAATGAATAGTGTGATGACTGGATTGGATTCAATTCCTGAAACTGCAATTGCTGTTTCTGTTTATTTGTTGGGGAGTGCCATTATTTTATGGTGCTGGTACGAAATTGCCAAACGCTTGCCCAATCCGTTAGGTGGTATCACTTGGATTGTGCTGTTTGCAATTTTACTTACCCCAACAGTATCAGAAGGCAGCAATGCAGCACTTGCCCCAGCCATCTTTGGACTTCTTTTTGGTGTTTTAACCAAAGAAACCCCATTGGTTTGGTCTAATTTATCTGCCATTTTATTTGTGATCGGTCTTGGCTTATTGATCGGTTATTTCTGGTCAAGATACTGTCTTAAACAAACGACTTATAAAGCCAAGAAAAATACCTCACCACTGTAACTAAAACAATTAAGGTAAAATCATGTCTGTTGATGCGCAACAATTTTCGGGTACAGATCAGTACATTGCGACTGATAGTTTAAAACTTGCGGTGAAAGCCGCACGTGCTTTGCAAAAACCGCTTTTGGTGAAAGGTGAGCCAGGTACAGGTAAAACCTTATTGGCAGAGCAAGTTGCTAAAAGTTTGGGTTTAAAGTTGATTACATGGCACATTAAATCGACCACCAAAGCGCAGCAAGGTTTATATGAATATGATGCAGTGTCGCGTTTGCGTGACAGCCAACTGGGCGATGACCGTGTGTATGACGTTAAAAACTATATTAAACCCGGGAAATTGTGGGAAGCATTTACCAGCGAAGAACGCTGTGTGTTGTTGATTGATGAAATTGACAAGGCAGATATTGAATTCCCAAATGACCTGCTACATGAACTCGATAAAATGTCGTTTTATGTTTATGAAACAGGCGAAACCATTACGGCAACACAACGTCCAATCGTGATCATCACATCAAATAATGAAAAAGAGCTGCCAGACGCTTTTTTACGTCGTTGTTTCTTCCATTATATTGATTTCCCAGATGAAGCGACCATGCGCGATATTATCGATGTGCATTTCCCGAATATTTCAAGCACATTGGTTTCAGAAGCTTTACAAGTTTTCTTTAAATTGCGCCAAGTTCCGGGCTTAAAAAAACCACCATCTACGTCTGAATTAATTGATTGGTTAAGCCTATTGATGGCAGATGACATGCCGGAAGATATTTTGCGTAATAGCGATAAAAGCAAAGCCATTCCGCCTTTATACGGTGCATTAATCAAAAATGAACAAGATGTGCAATTGCTTGAGCGTTTAGCCTTTATGTCGCGCCGTTAAGGGAGGACAACGCCATGTTCGTGCGCTTGTTTTATACCTTGCGACGTTACGGTGTACCTGTCACCACACGTGAATTGATTGACTTAAATCAGGCGGTGGCATCGGGTCTGGTTTTTGCAGATCAAGATGAATTCTATCAACTTGTTAAAACCGTCATGGTCAAAGATGAGCGTTTTTTTGACAAGTTTGACCGTGCCATGAAAGATTATTTTGATGGCATTTCCACTTTTGATTTAGATGATTTACTGCAGCAAGTTCATCAATTGCCTAAAGACTGGTTCGACTTAGAACTATTAGAAAAACATCTCACGCCAGAACAACGCGAAGAGCTGAAAAAAGCAGGCTCTTTAGAAGAATTGATGAAAATGCTGGAAGAGCGTTTACGCGAGCAGCATAAAAAGCATCAGGGTGGCAACCGTATGATTGGTACGGGCGGTACATCACCGTTTGGTGCTTTTGGTGATCATCCTGAAGGTGTACGCATTGGTGGGCCTGGACGTAAGCGTTCAGCTGTTAAAGTCTGGGAGCAGCGTCAGTATCGAAATTTAGACGATGAACAGATTTTAGGTACACGACAAATGCAATTGGCACTGCGTCGTTTGCGTAAATTTGCCCGTCAAGGTGCAGCTGAAGAATTGGATATTGATGGCACTATCCGAGAAACTGCCAAACAGGGCATTTTAGATGTGCAATTGGTGCCAGAACGTCGTAATCGCGTCAAAGTGTTGTTGTTGTTTGATGTGGGTGGCTCGATGGATGCACACATCGCCCAATGTGAAAAACTGTTTAGTGCGGCCAAAACTGAGTTTAAAACCCTCGAATATTTTTATTTCCACAACTGTTTATACGACTATGTTTGGAAAGACAATTTACGCCGTAGCAGTACCCGTATGAATACATGGGATTTATTTAATACCTATGGACGCGACTATCGGGTAATTGTGGTCGGTGATGCGAGTATGGCACCTTATGAGCTGAATTCGATTGGTGGTTCGGTAGAATATATGAATGATGAGGCAGGGCAAGTTTGGTTACAACGTCTGCGTCAGCATTTTGAAAAAACCGCATGGCTGAATCCTGAACAGGAAGGCTATTGGCATTACACACATACCATTGGTTTAATTAAACAAATTTTTGAACATCATATGTATCCAATGACTTTAAAAGGCATTGAAGATATGACGAAATATTTGGCGCGATAAGCGCCATTTTTTCCATTAATTTTTTATCAATATCAGTTATTGCATGCATATTGATGAAATAGCAATACGATAGGCAACGTGAATTTCAATCTGAGGGGATCGATATGGATCATCAAATCAATGGCATCGCATTACCGAATGAAGACGGTTTTTTCGGGCAATATGGCGGGCAGTTTATTCCACCACATTTAAAAGAAGCCATGGATGAAATTAACGTTGCTTATGAGGAAATTCGTAAAACGGCAGAATTTCAGAATGAATTAAAAGATTTGTTTGCTCACTATGTTGGCCGTCCAAGTCCTTTATTCCATGCCAAGCGTTTATCTGAACAGTTAGATGGTGCGCAAATTTATTTAAAGCGTGAAGATTTAAACCATACTGGTGCACATAAAATCAACCACTGTTTAGGCGAGGCATTACTAGCCAAATATATGGGTAAAACCAAAGTCATTGCAGAAACTGGTGCGGGACAGCACGGGGTAGCCTTGGCGACGGCATGTGCGCTAGTGGGAATTCCGTGTGAAATTCACATGGGACAAGTTGATATTGAAAAAGAACACCCGAATGTGGTGAAAATGAAAATTCTAGGTGCCAACCTGATTTCAGTGACCCGCGGTACAGCCACTTTAAAAGATGCAGTGGACAGCGCTTTTGAAGAATATTTAAAAGACCCAAAAAACTTTATTTATGCGATTGGTTCTGTGGTTGGGCCACACCCATTTCCAAAAATGGTGCGTGATTTCCAATCTATTATAGGTGATGAAATTAAACTGCAAAGCCAAGAGCGTTTTGGTGTAAACCCAGATTATATCGTGGCATGTGTGGGCGGTGGTTCAAACGCAGTGGGTGCATTTACCGCATTCTTAAATGATGCAGAAGTGAAACTTGTGGGTGTTGAGCCTGCAGGGCATGGTTTAGATACAGATCAACACTCTGCAACCCTAACTTTGGGTAAACCAGGCCAGCTTCACGGTATGGCGTGTTATGTACTTGAAGATGAACATGGTGAGCCATTGCCAGTGCACTCTATTGCCTCTGGTTTGGATTATCCAGGTGTGGGGCCGCAACATAGCTTCTTAAAAGACATTGGTCGCGTGGAGTATTCAACGGCAACTGACCAAGAATGTTTAGATGCCTTTATGACGTTGTCACGTGTAGAGGGTATTGTACCTGCTTTGGAAAGCTCACATGCGGTGGCGTGGGCATTACGTGAAGCACCAAAAATGGCAAAAAACGTGAAAATTGTGGTTAATCTTTCAGGTCGTGGTGATAAAGATTCAGACTATGTAGCAGAAAAATTAGGTTTGAATTAATTCTACTGAATATGAAAAACCGCCTAAATGTGTAAGTTTAGGCGGTTTTTTTATCTTTACTTTATATTTGGCAGGTTTTATAAAACAGTGTCTTAGCTTGCAATATATTGTTGTAACTGCTCGATCAGTTTGCGCTGATCATCCATAGTCGCTTTCACCAAGTCACCAATCGACACTAAACCTACCAACTGCTCATCTTCAAGTACAGGTAAGTGACGTAAATGATGGTCAGTAATTAAGTTTAAGCATTCTTTCACACTGGTGTTTTTGGTCACGGTCAGTACTTTAGCAGTCATAATTTCACTAACCGTTGTGCTTTTAGAAGTTCGTTCCATCAAAATAACTTTACGGGTGTAATCACGCTCAGACAGAATACCAACCACATGATTGTTTTGATCGGTAACCACCAACGCACCAATGCCTTTTTCAGCCATTAAACTAATTGCTTCTAAAACCGTTGCTTCTGGGCGAATTGTGTAAATTTCGTGATGTGCTTTATCTTGTAAAACGTGAGTTACCTTGGTCATATTCTGTGTCCTGATTTGTTGTTTATTGTTTGACTTTTAAAGTAACGTGAATTGTAAAAATTGCAAATACTTTAGAGTCACGATTGTTGATTTTTACGTCAATTCTATTCAGTTTGTATTTAAGCAATATTTAACGCAGGTTCATTAAAAAAGAAATGCTTCATTTGTGAAGTGGTCAGTTTAATTTTTTGACTTGACGAACCAAACAAGGTTGGCGTGACATTTAAACGGGTGAGCGTTGGTAATAAAAAAGTTTCAAAATCCTGCGCGGAAATTTTACGAGGACTATATTGTGGCCAGTGTTTAGCAGCATATTTATGCGCTTGTACCGCATTTAACCAAAAAGGGAAAATATAATCATCGTGATCTGAACTCATTGCCCACCCTTGATGGAATAAACCCCAAAGTACACCGCAGTACATCATTGATTTTAATAGTGTAACTTTAAGCAAGAAATCCTTTGGTAAGGGGTGAAGTTGGTTAATCTGATTCATAATCAAGCAAGGTTGTAAAATTTGGCTATATTGTAAAAAGAATAGATGAATATACCGTTTAAGCTTTGCTTAAAATCGTAAATAAATATGTATTAATGGTTTAAATATCTAAATTAAGGGTCAAAAAAAACGCCACCTAAGTGACGTTTTATTATGCTTGCATGGTGGCCATGTTTTGCCAGTATTGTGCTTTCAATGAATCACGTTCTACACGGAAACCTTGATAATACAGTTCTGCCAAGAACATTGCTGCTTTACCATGTCCTGCACGTGCAGCTTCTTCGAGTTGTTTTACCGCATCTTGGAAGTTCATTTGTGAATGAATTGTGTTTACCGCATTTGCATAAACATGCTCTAAGTCATGGTGAGAGATCGTTTGAATCATATTAAACTCCTTATTGTAATTATGATTACTAATTTAAGCCTACCTTTTAGGCTTCATATCAATTTAACGCTTTATTGTTAAACTAATATTACAATTTGATTGAATTGTCAAATAATTATCGGGGTTGATTAGCATATTTCAAGTTTACATGATTAAACATTGAGCAAGTTTAATTTTGATTAAACTAAAGCTCTAAGCATGATAAAAAAGGAGAATAACATGACAAGATCTGTAGATGGATGTGCTTTTGATGTACCTCCATTGACTTCTCAAATTATTGAGTTGGCATATCATCACCGTAAAAAACTAGATGAGGCAATTTTCCGTCGAGATGTTCATTTAGGTGAATACTGTCTGGCGCAACGTAAACGTGTGGCTGATTTTGCTAAGACTTTAGAGCGAAGCGATCGTATAGAATTTTACCGTAATTATGATGGTGAATTACTGCGTATCGCTGATGAAGATGAACTGCATCCTGCCGAAGNTTGGCTAAAGCTGAATGCTTTGTAGAATTTGTAGAAAAGGCTCAATTTTTACCGTGACGATACAGTAAAAATTGAGCTGTTTAACTTGTACAACTCACACGGGCATCCTACACTAAGGCGATTAGAGGTAGGTCATGCACAACGCAATTCAAAAAACGATTCAATTTATTTCTCAACTGAAACTCGAGCAAATTTATAATATTGTTGTACTGAGTATCATTTTGATTATTTTAACGTTAGCAAGTGTTGCGCTTTATCGTCCAATTGGTGTGCAACAATTTCAAAATGTCGAGCGTTTGTCGCAACAATCTATGTATGCCAATACCCAAGATATGGCAGTGCGTTTACTCAATCATCGTCCGATTCGTTATGTGCATTATCTAAAATTAATGCAGGCACATCGGATGGAACAAGATCGGGCTCAACAACTTCCTGCATTGGTGCAAGAGTAATATTTTCTGTTGGCGTCGTATTTATCTTGTGCGGTGTCGGTGTTAAAGATGTTGGCGCAAGTAAATT
Organism: Acinetobacter seohaensis; assembly: GCF_056431365.1. Lineage (NCBI taxonomy): Bacteria > Pseudomonadati > Pseudomonadota > Gammaproteobacteria > Moraxellales > Moraxellaceae > Acinetobacter > Acinetobacter seohaensis. The sequence continues at coordinate 7,130 of NZ_JBWKMK010000046.1, read as the reverse complement.
GTTCTGTAGCATTTTTTCCAATGCAGCTTTATCTAAATGTTCGCTTACAATCACCAAAGTTAAACGATCTGGGTGTAAATGTTTGCGAATCGCACGTTGCACATCTTCTGCGGTAATTTTCTCCACGCGTTCTGCATAATCACTTAAATAATTAGCAGAAAGTCGATAAAAACCGATATGCCCAAGCTGTGCATTAATACTGGCATTGCTGCTGTATTGATTCGGAAAAGCACGAATTAGACCTGCTTTGGTTTCTTTTAATTGCTGCAAATTAATGGGTTGTTGTACAAACTGAATTAAGCTTTGGTGAGCGACTTGAATACTATCGAGTAATTGATCTTGGCGCGTAGAATAGCCTAAGCTAAATAAACCCGCAGCTTGGGTCAAACGAAACGAACTGCTTACACCGTAAGTGTAGCCACGTTTTACTCGTAATTCTTTCATCAAAATAGAATTGAAACTGCTGCCGCCCAGCATTTTATTTGCAATTTCCAAAGCCAAATAATCAGGATCATCCCGTGTAGTCGCAAGTTGCGCAATACTGACATGCGCCTGTTGTGACCGGTAGGGAATATGCTGGATGTTGAAACGTGTTGCAGGTGTAGGCTGTGGCAAAGCTGTTGCTGCAACACCTTGGGCAATATGTGCGCTGATGGTATTGGCAAGTTTTTCTGCTTCTTTTAAGGTTAATTTGCCTGTAATGGCAATATTCATATTTTGCGCGACCAAAAACTGATCTCTAAATTGTTGTAAGTGCGCTGGTTGAATCCGTTTGATGCTGGCATTGGTGCCTGTAATAGGTTCCGCATAGACATGTTGTCCGTAAATTGCACGATATAAGCGAATATTCATTAAGCGACTTGGGTTTTCTTGCAGCTGTTTTTGTCCGATTTGTGTATTGCTTTGCACACGCTGGATATTGGAACGCTCAAAAGTCGAGTTTTTCAGTATTTCTAGCATCATTTTGACGGCAGTTTGCATTTTCTGCGGCTCAGACAGTGTTCTTAGCCGTACCACAAACATATCGCGGTACGCCGTGGTACTAAAACGTGCGCCTGTGGTTTCAAAGGCTGCGGCAATTTCCTCTGCCTTATAACGCTTGGTGCCTTCATCAATCAGTTGGGCTGCCATATTGGCAACGCCAAATAAACCTTTTTCAATTTCTGCATCGCGGGCAGAACCTGCATTAAAAGTCAGTTGGATATCAACCATTGGCAAAGCAGGATTTTCGACAAATAAAGTGCGTACGTGTCGATGATTTTTTAATTCATATACCTGTGGAGCGCGAACATCGACCAATTCATTTACGGCATTTAAACTGTGCAGCAAGCTCAAAGATTGTAAAGGCGTACTTACATCTGTTTCAGCAAAATCATGCGCTGCTGTGGTGGCAGTTTCCATCGCAAAGCCAGCAGAACATAGGCTAAAACTAGTGCTTAAAATAAGCGTGCTGAATAGATGTTTTTTCATGAAAATCACAGTTTAAGGTGTTGTGCTTTGAGGTAATAAATACAAGGTGCTAAGTCTGTCTTTGTTAAAGTAACTTTGCGCAACACGTTGCAGATCTTGGGCAGTAATCGCTTGGAAGTGTTGTGGTAAAACATCGATTAAACGGTGACTGAATCCATTGACTTCCAAATTGCCAATGGTTCGGGCTTGTCCTGCCAAATCATCCTGACTATAAATCCAATTGGCCACAAATTGAGTTACCACGCGCTCAATTTCACTTGAATTGACCAAATCCTGTTTTAGCGTATCCACTTCGTTTTGAATCGCGACCTGTGCTTCGCTTAACGTTACACCTGCTGCAGGCAATGCTGAAATACTAAACAAACTATCCCCACGTTGATACGGGTCATAACTGACACTGACTGAGCTAAGAATCTTATTGTTTCTGACCAAGCGCTGTTCTAAACGTGAAGTAATTCCACTGTCTAACAGTTGTTTGATGATAGTGAGCGCGAAGGCATCTTGAGGATTTTTAGCTGTTGCCAATGAACCGACATTCCAAGCCATATATAAATTAGGAACTTGCACAGTCGCAGACAATTCCATGTGCCGATAACCTAATTGTTCAAACTCCAACACATCATTGCGCGGTGGCGTAGGTGCTTTCGGAATATCTCCAAAATACTTTTGGACTTGCAACAATGCGGCTTGATGATCTACATCGCCCACAATCACTAGAATAGCATTATTGGGGCGATACCATTTTTTGTACCACGCCTGTACATCTTGCAGCTGAATGCTTTGCAAGTTTTTCATGTGCCCAATAATGGGTTGGCGATAATGACTGGTTGGGTAGGCAATCCATTTAAAGCGTTCAAAAGCCAAAGCCCGTGGATTATCATCGGTACGTTGCCGCCGTTCTTCCATTACCACCTTAATTTCAGGCTCAAAGTCTTGTTGGCGAACTAACAAATTACTCATTCTGTCGGCTTCCAACTCTAAAGCCAGTGGGAAATAAGTTTTGGGATAGAGCTGATAATAATTCGTGTAATTGGTAAAGGTTGCTGCATTGACACTGCCACCATAAATACGACTTAAACGGGTAAATTCATCATTCGGCACCTTGGCTGTACCTTTAAACATCATGTGTTCAAGTACGTGCGAAATCCCAAGTGTATTTCCGGACTCATCGCTACTGCCCACTTTGTACCAAATTTGAGTCATCACCATGGGAGAACGATGGTCTTCACGGATAATGACTTTTAAACCATTGTTGAGTGTGGTTTCAAAAGTGTTATTCGCAGCTAAAACTTCAGCATGGCTAATCGAAGCTGTTAAACCCCAAAGCAACGCACAAACAGACTTCATCGAAAATTGGAACATAAGCAAGTGGAGATCAATCGTTATCGGCTTATCTTTCAGAAATTAAAGCGGAAAGGCAAGGATTGCTGTAGGTATTTTTTGTATGCGGCTATGTGGTTGGAATACGAGGTAAAAGCAATTGGTTTATGTTAGAATCCGATTTTTTAACGCAATGCTTTTCAAGGATTCGGCATGCAACAGCAATCTAATGGGCAAAATAAATTTTTGATTGATGCTGATATCGGAGATGATGATGTCACATTACCGAATTTACCAGCGGTAAATATTCCGATTGTTGAAACAACACCTCTACAACAAGCAGAAACCTCTGAACATGCTGCAGAAACATCATCAGACACGGATGCGCCTGCGAAAGGTGGTTTCTTTAGTCGCATGAAAGAAGGGTTAACCAAAACCCGTAAAAACTTTGCCGATGGCATGGTGAATATTCTGATTGGCGGTAAAGAAATTGATGATGAATTATTAGAAGAAGTCGAAGAACAACTGTTGGTTGCAGATATTGGTGTAGATGCAACGAAAACCATTATTGCCAATTTGACCGAGCGTACTGCGCGTGGCGACTTAATTTATTCACATTCTTTATATAAGGCTTTGCAAGAAGAATTAGTGGCTTTGCTTGCGCCACGGGTAAAACCTTTACATATTGATGCCAATAAAACCCCTTATGTGATTTTAGTCGTGGGTGTGAATGGTGTAGGTAAAACCACAACCATTGGCAAGTTAGCGAAACGCTTACAAGGCGAAGGTAAAAAAGTCATGTTGGCCGCAGGGGATACTTTCCGTGCTGCAGCGACAGAACAATTGCAGATTTGGGGTGAGCGTAACGATGTTGCCGTTGTTGCACAAGGTCACGGTGCAGACAGTGCTTCTGTTATTTTCGATGCGTTTGAAAGTGCGCGTGCCAAAGGCATTGATGTGTTAATTGCAGATACTGCTGGACGTTTGCATAACAAAAGCAACCTGATGCAAGAATTGACTAAAGTTAAGCGTGTGATGCAAAAAATTGATGCGACTGCACCGCATGAAGTGATGTTGGTTGTGGATGCAGGCACGGGTCAAAATGCCATTAACCAAGTGGAAATGTTTGATGAGGCTGTTGGCTTAACAGGCATCACCATCACTAAACTGGACGGCACTGCAAAAGGCGGCGTGTTATTTAACATTGCAAGCCGTAGCCATGTGCCAATTCGCTTTATTGGTGTGGGTGAAAAAATTGATGATTTACGTCCATTCTCAGCCAAAGCATTTGTTGCAGCACTGTTTGAAACTGAAAAATAAGTTTTGAATTAAGTTTTAAAGCTAAAATGTAAAATGCTGTAAGTTTCACACAAACTTCGCAAAATGCGGAGTTTGTTGTTTTTAGCGGGTTTGAGTGTTGTAAAAAGCAGCAGCTAAAAATACGAATCTGAATAAAAGCACTTTCGTCTATATAGAATAAGAAAAAATATTAGATTGATTTTGATTGATTTTTTGGGGAAGTCAAAATGACACTGTTAAATAAAATTGGTCATGTGCTTACAGCAGATATCACGAAAGACTTTAAGCTTAAGAAAAAGCCGAACTATGACGCAAATGAACTGACTTTCATCGATCAATTAAAAAAGCGCCGTAGTATTTATGCTTTAGGAAAACGCGTTCATTTTAGCCAAACTTATATGACCGAGCTGATTCAGGAAGCTGTGCGTAGCTGTCCATCGGCACATCATTCACAAAGTACGCGCGTGGTTATTTTATTTTCTGAATCACATAAAAAATTTTGGAATTTAGTACAGGAAGTACAACGTCAGTTTGTACCAGAGCAGGTTTTTGCAGGTACTAAAATGAAAATCGAACAATGTGCAGCAGGTTTTGGCACGGTATTGTTCTATGAAGATCAACAAGTGATTCGTCAATTGCAAAAGAAAATTCCATTTAATGCTGCAGAATTTCCAATTTGGTCGGAGCAAACTTCAGGCATGGCGCAATTTGCAGTGTGGACAGCACTGGCAGATTCAGGCGTGGGTGCATCTTTACAGCATTATAATCCAAACATAGACCGTGCTGTGGCAGAGCATTTTGATATTCCAGATACATGGTTGTTACGTTCACAACTCGTTTTTGGATCAATTGAAGAAGAAGTAACCGAACGGAGTCATGCACACTATCAAAATCAATTTAAAGTCTATGCTTAAATAACAGCATTTGATGAAGATTGGTCAAATCAGCTTATTATTATGTGCTACAAAGAGCGAACCGCAGCATATTTATATTGCAATAGACTGTATCTATAGAATTAGAGGTATATAGATGCAGTCACATACATTTGTCACTTTATATAACTATAATCGTTCTATACATAAAACACACTGTCGTATTTTTTGTAATGTTTATGCTGAATAAAAAGCTTAATATCGCTGTATCAATTAATTTATACAAAATTCTGCAGAGGAATTAAAAATGTCATTTTTAAATCAATTAGAAAAACGCCGTTCAATCTATGCACTTGGTAAAAATGTTTCTGTAGATCAGGCAACTATTGAAAGTACAATCAAACAAGCAGTTCGTTTAAGCCCATCTGCATTTAACTCGCAAACTTCACGTGTTGTGACTTTATACGGTGCATCGCATACACAATTTTGGAACATCGTTTTAGAAACTTTACATAAAATGGTTCCTGCAGAAGCATTTGCAAACACTGAAGCAAAAATTAATAGCTTTATTGCAGGTTTTGGTACAGCTTTATTTTTTGAAGATCAAGATGTTGTAAAAGGTCTACAAGAGCAATTCCCGCTATATGCAGACAACTTCCCAGTATGGTCAGAGCATTCAACAGGGATTGCACAATTCGCAGTGTGGACAGCTTTATCTGAAATCAATGTGGGTGCATCATTACAGCACTACAACCCAATCGTAGATGAAGAAGTTGCTCAAACTTATGACATTCCAGCAAATTGGAAACTGCGTGCTCAATTGGTGTTTGGTTCAATTGAAGCACCTGCGGGTGAAAAAACATTTATGGATGATGCAGAACGTTTCAAAAGCTTTAACTAAGCTCTAGCAATACATACTGCACAGACTAAAAAGTAGGGTGATGATTCATTCTACTTTTTTTGTTTCGAGGGAGTGTTAATGCTGTCTCTTAGTAACTTCCTTATTCATGTGAAAATGCCTGAACTTATAGGTTGTCATAAAACTGTCATTTATACATTGCATAGTGCAATCAAACTTTAATAAATGATACAGAGTGAAATATGGCATTTAAATTAGGCGTAGCAAGTATTGCATTGATGGCTTGTAGTTCAGCATTTGCAGCAGTAACCATTGCAGTACCAGAAGAAATTAAGTTACTCGCTGTAAATGATCAAGAAATTCGTTCAGGTTTATTCAGTTCTGCACAACAAGTGAAAGTCAATGCGGGTGAAAATGTCATTAACTTGCGGTATCAACAATATTTTGAACATCATAATGGTGCGCACGATATTTTAAAATCGGGTGTTATTACGCTCAAAACTCCAATTCTTCAAGATGGTGAAAACTATCGACTTGCTTTGGTGAATCCACCTAAAGATTTCGATGCTGCAAAAGAATTTAAAGATCAACCTAGCGTTGGCTTATATAATCAAAAGAATCAATTGTTAGTACAACAAACAGGTGCCAAAGCAAGTTCAACTGGTTGGTTAAGCGGTAGCTTACGCAATAAAACAGTAGATGCAACTCAAAACAGTACGGCTGTTAATCAGCCAGCAGCAGTTTATACCGCGGCAGCAGTATTGCCATCTGAGAAAACTACCCCAACCAAATTGCCTACACAAAAACAAACACAGGGCAAAGAGCAACAATTGATTCAATTGTGGCAACAAGCCAGTAAAGCAGAGCGACAAAAATTCATGTCATGGCTTGCAGAACAAGCCAATTAATAAAGATTTGCAACCAGCTCAATTGAGCTGGTTGTTTTTTGTTATCGCTTTAAAAGGATTTATTTAAAAAACCAATTTAGCAAAGTGCGAAAAAAAGACAAATCATAAGAAAAGTGTGATAAAAATATCAAATACGCTTAAAACTTGGGCGGATGGTGCTTTTTTTGAAAAAAAACTAAAAAATATATTGCGTCTATTCAAAAACTGTATAGAATACGCAACACACCAACGCAGTGTTGATTGAATTGGTGCTGTTATTGACGAAATAACAGGAAATCATTAAGAGATTATGAAGAACAACTTGTGTGGATTTTTACTGATTGATTGATCGAAAATATTTCATTGATTGATTGGTTTAAATTACTCGAAGTTTATTTGAGCGAAATTTAAGTCAGAAAATTG